>NZ_VRVA01000006.1:0-146212 GCF_008039945.1 Methylobacterium sp. WL64 | reverse complement strand
GGCCTCCCTGGCGGGGGCGGCCGGGGCCGGGCTCGGGCCCTTGGAGATCGCGCCGAGCATGTCGCCCTTGGTCACGCGGCCGTCCTTGCCGGAGCCGTTGATGCCGGAGGGATCGACGCCGCTCTCGCGGGCGAGCTTGGCCACCGCCGGGCCGTTGTCGCCGGTCGGGCGCTGGGAGGCCGGGGCTCCGGCGTCGCCGTGGTTGCCGTAGCCGGCGGACGATTCCCGGGCGGGCGCCTCGGACTTCGCGGGGGCGGCCGGCTTCGGCGCCTCGCTGCGGCTCTCGGACTTGGTCTCGGCGGCCTCCTTCGGGGCCTCCTTGGCGGCGGCCTTCTTGCCGCCGCCGGAGGCCGCAGCGGCACCGGCCTCGACGATCGAGCCGAGCAGCGCGCCGGGCTCCACCGTCTCACCGTCCTTGACCAGGATCTCGCCGAGCTGGCCGGCCGCCGGAGCGTTGACCTCCAGGGTGACCTTGTCGGTCTCGAGCTCGACGATCGGCTCATCGACCGCGACCGTGTCGCCGGGCTTCTTGAACCAGCGGCCGATGGTGGCCTCGGTCACGGATTCGCCGAGCGTCGGGACGAGGATGTCGGTAGCCATGGTCTTTCGCACTTCCGGATCGGTTGGGCCGTGCCGGACGGCCTGGAATTGTTGAGGGCGGCGGCGCCCGGGCGGATGACCGCCGGGCTCCATAAAATCAGACCGCCAGCGCCTCGTTGAGGAACGCCTGGAGCTGGGCCTGGTGCTTGGACATCTGGCCCACAGCCGTGGACGCGGAGGCCGGACGGCCGACGTAGCGGGCGCGCTTCACCGCGGAGCCGGCCTGGCCGAGCACCCATTCGAGGTAGGGCTCGACGAAGGACCAGGCGCCCATGTTCTTGGGCTCCTCCTGGCACCAGACCACGTCCGCGTTGCGGAACCGGCCCATCTCGTTGGCGAGTGCCTTGAGCGGGAACGGGTAGAGCTGCTCGACGCGCATCAGGTAGACGTCGTTGAGGCCGCGCTTCTCTCGCTCCTCCAGCAGGTCGTAATAGACCTTGCCGGAGCACAGGACGACGCGGCGGATCTTGTCGTCGCGCACCAGCTTGTTGGGCGCGCCCTCCTCCTCGGCATCGTCCCACAGGACGCGGTGGAAGGTGGAACCCTCGGCCAGCGCGTCGAGCGTCGAGACCGCCCGCTTGTGGCGCAGCAGCGACTTCGGGGTCATTAGCACCAGCGGCTTGCGGAAGTCCCGCTTCAGCTGCCGGCGCAGGATGTGGAAGTAGTTGGCCGGCGTGGTGACGTTGGCCACCTGCATGTTGTCCTCGGCGCAGGCCTGGAGGTAGCGCTCCAGGCGGGCGGAGGAGTGCTCGGGGCCCTGGCCCTCGTAGCCGTGCGGCAGCAGCAGCACTAGGCCGGACATGCGCAGCCACTTGCGCTCGCCGCTCGCGATGAACTGGTCCATCACCACCTGGGCGCCGTTGGCGAAGTCGCCGAACTGCGCCTCCCACAGGACCAGGGCGTTCGGCTCGGCCAGCGAGTAGCCGTACTCGAAGCCGAGCACCGCCTCCTCGGAGAGCATCGAGTTGATGATCTCGATCGAGGCCTGGCCGTCGCGGATGGCGTTGAGCGGCGTGAAGCGCTGCTCGTTCTCCTGGTCGATCACAACGGCGTGGCGCTGCGAGAAGGTGCCGCGCTCGACGTCCTGGCCGGAGAGCCGGACCCGGTTGCCGTCGAGCAGGGTCGCCCCGAAGGCCAGGGCCTCGGCGGTCGCCCAGTCGATGCCGGCGCCGGTCTCCACCGCCTTGGCGCGGTTGTCCATGAACCGCTGGATGGTCCGGTGCAGGTGGAAGCCGGGGGGCGCCTGGGTGATCTTGCGGCCGATCTCCTGCAGGGTCTCGGCCGGCACCGCGGTGCGGCCGCGGCGCGGGTCGTCGACGTCCTCGTGCACGGCCTTGAAGCCGGACCAGCGGCCGTCGAGCCAGTCGGCCTTGTTGGCCTTGTAGTTGGTGGCGACGTCGAGCTCGCTGTCGAGCATCTGGCGGAACTCGGCCTTGCGGGCGTCCAGCGCCGGCTGGTCGAGGGTTCCGTTGTCCACGAGCCGGCGGCCGTAGGTCTCCAGCACCGAGGGATGCTTGCGGATCCGCTGGTACATCTTCGGCTGGGTGAAGGCCGGCTCGTCGCCCTCGTTGTGGCCGAAGCGGCGGTAGCACAGCATGTCGATCACGACCGGCTTGCCGAACTTCTGCCGGTACTCGACCGCCACCTTGGCCGCGAAGGTCACGGCCTCCGGGTCGTCGCCGTTGCAGTGGAAGATCGGCGCCTCGACCATCTTCGCCACGTCCGACGGATAAGGCGAGGAGCGGGAGAACCGCGGGTCGGTGGTGAAGCCGATCTGGTTGTTGATGATGAAGTGCACCGAGCCGCCGGTGCGGTGGCCCTTCAGCCCCGACAGGCCGAAGCATTCAGCGACCACGCCCTGTCCGGCGAAGGCGGCATCGCCGTGGATCAGCAGCGGCAGCACGCTGGCGCGCTGGATATGCGGCTTGGCCCACTGGTCCTGCTTGGCCCGCACCTTACCGAGCACCACAGGATCGACGATCTCGAGGTGGGACGGGTTGGCGGTGAGCGACAGGTGGACGTTGTTGCCGTCGAAGGCCCGGTCGGACGAGGCGCCCAGGTGGTACTTCACGTCGCCCGAGCCCTCGACCTCGGCCGGCGACGCGGAGCCGCCCTTGAACTCGTGGAACACCGCCCGGAACGGCTTCGCCATCACGTTGGTGAGCACGTTGAGCCGGCCCCGGTGCGCCATGCCGAGCACGATCTCGCGCACGCCGAGCGCGCCACCGCGCTTGATGATCTGCTCCAGCGCCGGAATCATCGACTCGCTGCCGTCGAGGCCGAAGCGCTTGGTCCCGGTGTACTTCAGGTCCAGGAACTTCTCGAAGCCCTCGGCCTCGATCAGCTTGTTGAGGATCGCCCGACGGCCTTCAGGCGTGAAGGAAATCTCCTTGTCCTTGCCCTCGATGCGCTCCTGGATCCACGCCTTCTCGGCGGGATCGGAGATGTGCATGAACTCGACGCCGAGCGTCTGGCAATAGGTCCGCTCAAGGATGTCGACGATCTCGCGGATCGTCCCGAACTGGAGGCCGAGCACGTTGTCGAGGAAGATCGGGCGATCCCAGTCGGCGTCTTCGGTGAAGCCGTAATGCTGCGGGTGCAGCTCCTCGTGGTCGCCGCGCGGGGCGAGGCCGAGCGGATCGAGCTTGGCATGCAGGTGACCGCGCATCCGGTAGGAGCGGATCAGCATGATCGCCCGCACCGAATCCTTGGCCGCCTGCTCGACCGACACGCCCGTGGTGGCGGCGACGCTGTCGACCGGCTTGCCGGGCTTGGGCTCCTTGGCGTCCCGGGCGACGATCTTGTCGCCGATCACCTTCTCGAGCGCGCCCCAATTGCCGTCGAGCGCCGAAACCAGTTCGCCATTCGCCGGCACCGGCCAGTTCGGCTTCTCCCAGGACGCGCCCGCGGCGTTCTTCTCGACGAGGGTCTCGTCCTCGCCCAGGCCCTTGAAGAAGGCCTGCCATTCCGGATCCACCGAGGCCGGGTTGCGGGCGTAGGCCGCCTGCAATTCCTCGATGTATGCGGCGTTGGCGCCGTAGAGGAACGAGGTTTCGAGAAGCGCTTCGTTCACGTCCTGGCGTGCCATGGTCCGTTCATCCTGTCGCGCGGGCAGGCCGGCTGCCCTGTCGGCGACCCGCTCGCAGTGCGGATCGCCCTGAAATTGACCCGGGGCGAAAGCGCGCCCCGACAAGGTCGATATGGGTGTCGCGGCCCTGCGCCGGCCGCAACGCAGGCGCGCTGGCCTCAGCCCTTGAGGACGTCGACGAGCGTCGAGCCGAGCCGGGCCGGCGACGGCGAGACACGGATGCCGGCCGCCTCCATGGCGGCAATCTTGTCCTCGGCGCCGCCCTTGCCGCCCGAGATGATCGCGCCGGCATGGCCCATGCGGCGGCCCGGAGGCGCCGTGCGTCCGGCGATGAAGCCGACCATCGGCTTCTTGCGCCCGCGCTTGGCTTCGTCCCGCAGGAACTGCGCAGCCTCCTCCTCGGCCGAGCCGCCGATCTCGCCGATCATCACGATCGACTCGGTCTTCGGGTCCGCCAGGAACAGCTCCAGTACGTCGATGAATTCGGTGCCCTTCACCGGGTCGCCGCCGATGCCCACGGCCGTGGTCTGGCCGAGGCCGGCGTTGGTGGTCTGGAACACGGCCTCGTAGGTCAGCGTGCCAGAGCGCGAGACGATGCCGACCGAGCCCTGGCGGAAGATGTTGGCCGGCATGATGCCGATCTTCGACTGGCCGGCTGTGACGATGCCGGGGCAGTTCGGGCCGACGAGGCGCGACTTCGACCCGGTCAGCGCCCGCTTCACCCGCACCATGTCGAGCACCGGGATGCCCTCCGTGATGCACACGATCAGCGGGATCTCGGCGGCGATCGCCTCGCAGATCGCGTCGGCGGCGCCGGGCGGCGGCACGTAGACCACCGAGGCGTCGGCGCCGGTGGCCTCGCGGGCTTCGGCGACCGTGTCGAACACGGGCAGGCCCAGATGGCTCGCGCCGCCCTTTCCGGGGCTGGTGCCGCCGACCATCTTGGTCCCGTACGCGATTGCCTGCTCGGAGTGGAAGGTCCCGTTCTTGCCGGTGAAACCCTGGCAGATGACCTTGGTGTTCGCGTCGATCATCACCGACATGATCAGGCTCCCTTCACGGCGGCGACGATCTTCTGGGCGGCGTCGTCGAGGTCGTCCGCCGGGATCACGTTGAGGCCGGAGCCCCGGATGATGTCCTTGCCCTCTTCGACGTTGGTGCCTTCCAGGCGCACCACCAGGGGCACCTGCAGGCCCACCGCCTTGACGGCGGCGATGACGCCGCGGGCGATGACGTCGCACTTCATGATCCCGCCGAAGATGTTGACGAGGATGCCCTTCACCTGCGGGTCGGCGGTGATGATCTTGAACGCCGCGGTCACCTTCTCCTCGGAGGCGCCGCCGCCGACGTCGAGGAAGTTGGCCGGGCTCTCGCCGTAGAGCTTGATGATGTCGAGGGTGGCCATGGCCAGACCGGCGCCGTTGACCATGCAGCCGATCGTGCCGTCCAGCGCGATGTAGGCGAGGTCGTATTTCGACGCCTCGATCTCCTTGGCGTCCTCCTCGGTCTCGTCCCGCAGCGCGACGATGTCGGCATGCTTGTAGAGCGCGTTCGAGTCGAACGAGATCTTGGCGTCGAGGCACTTGAGGTGGCCGTCGGCGGTGAGCACCAGCGGGTTGATCTCCAGCATGCTCATGTCCTTGGACACGAACGCCGCGTAGAGCTTCTCGGTGAGCGAGGCGGCTTCCTTGGCCTGGGCGCCGGAAAGGCCCAGCGCCTTGGCGACCGCGCGGCCGTGATGGGGCATCACGCCCGTGGCGGGATCGACCGGGATCGTGTGGATCTTCTCGGGCGTGTCGTGGGCGACCGCCTCGATGTCCATGCCGCCCTCGGTGGAGACCACGAAGGCCACGCCGCCGGTGGCGCGGTCGACCAGCATCGAGAGGTAGAACTCCTCGGCGATCTGGGCGCCCTCCTCGATATAGAGGCGGTTGACCTGCTTGCCGGCCGGCCCGGTCTGGATCGTCACCAGGGTCTGGCCGAGCATCTCGCCGGCGTAAAGCTTCACCTCGTCGATCGACTTGGTGACGCGCACGCCGCCCTTCGCACCCTCCGGGGCGCCTTTGAACGTGCCCTTGCCGCGGCCGCCCGCGTGAATCTGGCTCTTAACGACCCAGACCGGGCCGCCGAGCTCCTTGGCGGCGGCCTCGGCCTCCGACGGATCGAAGATCGGAACGCCGCGGGAGACCGGCAGGCCGAACTCCTTCAAGACGGCCTTGGCCTGGTATTCATGGATGTTCATCGGGACCTCATACGGAGGAGCGAGTAGGGGGTAGCGAATAGCGAGTAGCTTCTAGAGTGCGATAGGACCTCGGCTGGGTCACCAATCGCCAAACCCTATTCGCTATTCGCCCCGTGATCAGGCGAGATTGGCGTCGACGCTCTTGCAGGCTTCGATCAGGCCGGTCACCGAGGCGACGGACTTCTCGAACATCGCCTTCTCGGCCGGGTCGAACGTGACTTCGATAACGCGCTCCACGCCGCCGGCGCCGATGACGATCGGCACGCCGATGAACATGCCGGTCACGCCGTACTGGCCGTCCAGATAGGCGGCACAGGGCAGGACCCGCTTCTTGTCGCGCAGGTAGCTCTCGGCCATGGCGATGGCGGAGGAGGCCGGCGCGTAGAAGGCCGAGCCGGTCTTGAGCAGGTTGACGATCTCGCCGCCGCCCTTGCGGGTCCGCTCGACCATGGCGTCGAGCTTCTCCTGGGTGGTCCACCCGAGCTTGACCAGATCCGTGAGCGGCACGCCCGCGACCGTCGAGTAGCGGGTGAGCGGCACCATGTCGTCGCCGTGGCCGCCCAGCACGAAGGCGGTGACGTCCTCGACCGAGACCTTGAATTCCTCGGCCAGGAAGTGGCGGAAGCGGGCCGAGTCGAGCACGCCGGCCATGCCGACGATCTTGTTGGTGGGGAGCCCCGAGAATTTCTGCAGGGCCCAGACCATCGCGTCGAGCGGGTTGGTGATGCAGATCACGAAGGCGTCCGGGGCGTAGGCCTTGATGCCCTCGCCCACCGCCTGCATGACCTTGAGGTTGATGCCGATCAGGTCGTCGCGGCTCATCCCGGGCTTGCGCGGCACGCCGGCGGTGACGATCACCACGTCGGCGCCCTTGATGGCTGCATAGTCGCTCGCGCCCGCGTAGGTCGCGTCGAAACCCTCGACCGGGGCGGCCTCGGCGATGTCGAGCGCCTTGCCCTGCGGCACGCCGTCGACGATGTCGAACAGCACCACGTCGCCGAGATCCTTCAGGCCAGCCAGGAGGGCCAGGGTGCCGCCGATCTGGCCGGCACCGATGAGCGCGATCTTGTTGCGAGCCATGTCGGATCAACCTCCGCTGCGTGTCGTCTTCGGTGGGATCGGCGAGGCGCCGGGACCGTCCACTGGTCGGTGCCGGCGCGGGATTCGCCGCTCTGGAATCTGCGCGGTTGTGTGGCCGAAAAGCCTCGTCGCTTCAACCCGATGGACCGTTGCAGACTCGGCCGGGCTGGCCCGGGCCTGACGTGGAGGGCGCAAGCCCGGGCGACGAAACGCCAATGCGGCGAGGCTTTTAGGTGCACTGCACCCGGCCCCGCCGGTGCGGCAAAGCTCAGATAACAGATCCGAGATCCTGTCATTTCAGGAATTTCAGGGCCGTCGAACTCGCTGAGCCATAATGCACCATCATGGCCAAAAACGCGAAAGGCCCGGACGCGATGTCCGGGCCTTTCGAAGCGTTGTCGACCAACACTGGAGTGTGGTCCGTCCTCAGAGGATCCCAGACCGGAGAACCCGCTGGATCGCGTGGATGACCGCCCCGAATCGCGCCTCGATCAGGTCCCGCGGTACGTCGGCATCGTGCTGAATCGCCAGCGGATGCGTGAAGCGGTAGCTCGCATCGAAGATGTAGGCGATCGCCCGCTCCCGGTCCCGGGCCGAAAAGATGCCCGAGGTGATTCCCTCTTCGACCACCCGCTCGACGAGGCTCCGCAAACGGACCCGGTGCCGCCGGGCGATCGGCCGGGCCGACACCGTGGCGTCGAGATGGACCGCAAACAGGTTCGGCTCGTCGAACAGCGCGTCGCGCTGCACCGTGGCCAGGGCGGTGAGCAGCCGCTCGATCTTGTCGTCGGCCGGGTCGGGTGCGTCGGCGATGCCGGCGAGTCGGGCTTCGACCTCGCGCAGCCAGCGCCCTGCCACCGCGTCGAGGAGCGCGTCCTTCGACGGGAAGTAGCGGTAGACGTTGGCGTGCGTCATGCCGGCTTCCGCCGCCACGGCCACCACCGTCACGCGCTTGGGCCCAAGGCGGGAGAGGTGTTCGGTGGCGATGCCGAGCAGCCGCACATCGGCCGCGACCGGCGCGCGGGGACGCGACGGGGTTGCCACCTCGCCGGTGTCGCGAAGCGCGTCACTGGCGGTCGTGTCGCTTGCAGGAATCTTGGTCTTTGCGCTGAGCGCCTCGTCCTTAGCCCCGTCGGATTCTGGCTTAAGGAACGGAAGCGGAAGGCGGGAGGTGGACAGGTGGTAGGGCGAGACGGACCCCCATCAGACCGGCGGAAGCGTCCCGGCGCTTCGCGTTGACGTTACGGCTTCCCCCCGGGAGCCCGTTGACTTAGCGGATTGGTACCGCTTGCACAGGGTATGGGTCAGTTCGGCTTGAGAACGCAACAAAATTTTCTTGGTTATCACCGCCTCTAGAAGCGGTCCTTCCACGCACGCAGTGCCACAAACACCGCTTCCGGATCTGTGCCGGCTCCGAGTTCGACTGATCTAGCCAGGGCAGGCAGGCTGCTGCGCAGGAACGGATTGGTCGCGCGCTCCGCGCCCATGGTCGAGGGAATCAGGAAGCGTCCTTCGGCCTTCGCACGGTCTGCCTCCACTTTGCGCGCCATCAGGTCGCGATTCTCCGGGTCCGCCGCCAGTGCGAATCGGGCATTCGACAAGACGTAATCGTGGCCGCTGAAGACGCGGGTCTCGTCGGGCAGTTGCTCGAACCGGCGCAGGGAGCGCCACAAGGTCTCGGGCGGGCTCTCCATCACCCGGCCGCAGCCGAGGGTGAACAGCGTGTCGCCGGAGCAGACGAGGCCGGCCTCGGCGAACCAGTAGGTGACGTGGTCGGCGCAATGGCCGGGGGTCTCCCAGACCTGGGCCTTGAGCCCGCCGACCTGCACCGTGTCGCCCTCGCGGACCGTGATGTCCACCTCCGGCACCGCGCCGCCCGCCTTGGCGGGGGCCACCACCCGGGCTCCGGTCGCCCGCTTCACTGCCGGGATGCCCTCGATGTGATCGCCGTGCCGGTGGGTGACGAGGATGTCGGTCAGGCGCCAGCCGGTCTCGTCGAGGGCCTTCAGGACCGGGCCGGCCTCCGGCACGTCGATCGCCGCGCAGGCGCCGGTGGCCGGATCTCGGATCAGGACCCCGATATTGTCGCTGCGGCACAGGAAGGTTCGGATCTCGGTCTCGGCAGCCATCGGATTCCCTCTCCCGGGGCTGCGACACTGCACCGGCGCGTCGCAGCGCGAAACGTCAGCCGTGAACCGGCGGCAATCGAGCGGGTTCCTTCGCCGGGGGGATCGATGGCGCTTGCGGCGCGCATCGCGTCTCACCATTGAGGTTGATCATCGTCCCGGGCTCGGTGTCCTGTTCGTCCATGCGTCTCGACGTCAACGGCCTGCGCGCCTTCTATGCCAGCCCCCTGGGGGCCGAGACGCACCGCGTCGTCGCCCGCGCCCTTCACGGGTTCCTGGGTTCGGTCTCGGGCCTGCGGGTCCTCGGACTGGGCTACGCGACGCCGTATCTCGGGCCGATCCACTGCATCGCCGAGCGCACCCTGGCGTTCATGCCGGCGACGCAAGGGGTGGTGAACTGGCCCGGCACCGGCCGGTCCTGCACGGCTTTGGCCGACCCGACCATGATGCCGCTGCCCGAGGCCGCCATCGACCGGGTCGTCCTGGTCCACGCGCTCGAATCGGTGGAGAGCCCGACGGAACTGCTGCAGGAGGTCTGGCGCACTCTCACCCCGGGCGGCCGGATGATCCTGGTGGTGCCGAACCGGCGCGGCGTCTGGGCCCGGCGCGAGGCGACGCCGTTCGGCCACGGCCAGCCCTACAGCCGCTCGCAGCTCGGCCGGTTGATGCGGGACACGCTGTTCTCGCCCGAGGGCTGGGCCGAGACCCTGTACATGCCGCCGGTGCGCTCGCGGCTGATGCTGCGCACCGGTCCCGCCTGGGAGCGGCTTGGCTCAGGCTTGGCCCTGCCCTTCGCCGGCCTGCACGTGGTCCACGCGACCAAGCAGCTCTACCGACCGATCGCGGTCCAGCAGGTGCGCCGCGCCCGCCGCCTCGCCCCCGCGCGGGTGCTGGTGCCCGCGCCGTCGCCGGGCTGAAGAGCGATAGGCTGGTCGTCGGAGGCCTGTTGGGCTAGGCGGCGGCCCTGATGAGCATCGATTTCACAATCCAGCAGTTCCTGCTCGCCTTCTCGGGCCTGATCGCGATCGTGAACCCGATCGGCGGGGCCTTCATCTTCGCGCAGGTGACCACCGCCTACAGCCATGCCGAGCGGGTGCTGCTGTCGCGCAAGATCGGCGTCTATGCCGCCCTGGTGATGCTCGGCGCCCTCTGGGCCGGCACACCGATCCTCAACTTTTTCGGAGTGACCCTGGCGGCCCTGCGGATCGCGGGCGGACTGGAGGTGATGTCCTCGGCCTGGACCCAGCTCAACCGCCCCGAGGCGCGCGAGGCCCGCAAGCAGGCCGAAGCGTCCGGCTCGAAGGACCGCGGGGCGACGACCCTGATCGAGGCGAGCCGCGACCCGGCGCCGGCGCCGTTGGCCGAGATCGCGTTCTTCCCGCTGACCCTGCCGTTCACCACCGGGCCCGGCACCATCGCGGTGGCGATCAGCTTGGGCGCGAACCGGCCCGCCGCCTACGCGGACCGGTTCGGCTTCTATCTCGGCGTCACCTTGGCGGCTCTCGTCGTGGCGCTCGCGGTGGCGCTGATCTACGCCTCGGCCGACCGGGTGGTGGCGTTGATCGGCCCGGCCCGGGCGCGGGTGACCGGCCGCCTGTTCGCGTTCCTGCTGCTCTGCGTCGGGACCCAGATCCTGATCACCGGCCTGACCGACGTGTTCGCGCCGCTACTCGCAGCGCGCTGATCCGCGCCTCAGATCACCGGCAGGGTGTCGAGCCCGCCGAACAGGGCCGCGTGGCCCGCGTAGTAGAGGAAGAGGAAGAGCGCCAGGGCGGCCCCGTACCAGGCCGGCGCCAGCACCACGTGGCGGGCCCGGACCGCGATCCGGACATCGTCGGCGGCGATTGCCATCAGCACCACGATGATCCCGGAATGCCCGATCGCATCGACCTTGCCGAACTCGAACACCGCCGAGACGAAGATCGCGGCCAAAATGATCGCCGATGCGCGCCGCACCAGCGGGGTCCAGAGCAGCGCGAAGGCCAGGGTGAACTCGATGACGCCGGCTGCCTGCATGAACAGTTCCGGGGTGGCGCCGAGCGTCATCTGCGGCTTGGCAGCGATTAGCGGCGCAGTCCATTCCGGATAGGCCCACTTCTCGATCGACGCCCACATCAGCGTGATGGCGGCGGTCCAGCGCACGATGTCGAGCGGGCGCACGCCGAAGGGCGAGAGGTCCAGGCCGCGGCAGATCAGGTAGACGGCCACGCCCAGGAAGATCGGGTAGTCGGCCAAGTGGAAGACGCCGTATTGCGCCGTGGCGAAGCTGAACAGGAAGACGATGCCCAGGCCGGTGAGCGGCATGGTTCGGCGCCAGATCAGGCCGGCGGCCAGCGCGAGCTGGAACCACGGGATCCAGGCGACGTCGGTCTTGAGTTCGGGGGTGAGGATGATGCCACCGAGTTCCCAGAGCGAGACGAAGAAGAAACCCAGCGTGGCGCGGACCAGCAGCTCGGTGTCGGTCCGGACCCGGGAGGTCACACGATCCAGCGCGTTGAGCAGGGCGCCGCCCAGCGGCGTGCCCTCGGCCAGGCACCCGAACATCAGGCACACCAGAGCCAGGACGGTGAGTCCCTCGAAGTTGGCGCACAGCACCTGCTCGAGGCCCTGGGGCTGCCCGGCGACGTCGTAGGCGCAGAACCACTTGACGTGGGCCTGGGCCTCGCCGGTGGCCGCGAGGCTCGCGGCTCCGGCGGCGGCGAGAGCGTATCCGGCTGACGTGCGCTTTGTCTTGATTGGTAGCATCGGAGCCTCACCGGTGCATGTCGACACCGTGGTTACCGCTCTATTTAGATAGGTTAATAGGCTTCTCGCCAATGGTTTATTAACGAATATGAGTGGAAGGTTAACGCTGTGGATTTCAAGCGTTGCCGAGCCGCGCGCCGGTCCCGCGATGGCCTGATCCCGGATCCGGAAACGGCAAGCCATCCGCCGTCCTGAGCCTCACCGGCAACCGCAATCGTGTTTCGAGACGGGATCTGAGGACGCGCCACCAGCGGTGGCGTCCCAATACGCCTCGATGACCAAGATGTATCATCCGAGCATTTGGCAATATTTAGCCTAAGATCCCGCGTATATTGACGTGTGCTAGATATATAAATTTGAATAAATACGTATTTAAAATCGAAGATGATGGAATTTTATCGAAGAAAGAGATATTTTTTGCGAACTGAGTCTGAGAAATTGCGATCATACGCACGGATAAGCTGTCAACAGTTCGGATTATAGGCTTGCCTCTGGCGCCGCGCTGGGCGAACTCTCGCTCCTGCGCGACGCTGGCCAGACGACGAACTGACGCGGTCCCGCCGCGGCACCGGGCCGGCAACGGAGTGCGAGGCGTGACGAGGGCAAACATTTCGGGTCCCGACCTGTACGGCGCTATGCCACGGCGGGGCCACATCCGGTTCCGCCATCCCGCGTCCACTGCGCCACTTTGCGGGGATCGCCGGCCATCGGGCGGTGGGCGAGCGATCGGCCGATGCCTGGGCGGACGTCCGGCTTGAGCGTGCCCGGCCCAAGCGCCCAAAACCGCGGCCCCGCTCTCCCGCCGTCACGAGGCCCGTTCACCGCGTCCCGGTCGGCGATCGACCGTGCGCAGACAGGCGGCCCGGCTGCCCGCCGGACGAGCCCGGATCGACGATACCGACCCTGAAACCCCTGCAGGACCGTCCCGGCCCGGCGCAGCAGCGCCCGCGCGGACGCCGACCTGCGCCCTTCAACCCGAGGAGACTTTCATGACCGACGTCACGCAGCTCAAGGTTCCGGCCTGGTACACCCCGTCCGAGCTTCAGGACATCCAGCAGGATCTGCTCGGCCCCGGCAACACCAAGGTCCTGATCCTGTGCCTGGGCGGCAAGGGCGGCGTCGGCAAGACGACCATCGCGTTGCAGATCGCGGATCTCTGTGCCGAGGTCGGGCCGGTCCTTGCGGTCGACACCGACCCGGCCAACCGGCACTTCCACACGGCGCTGATGCGTGAGACCGACCCGGGCAGCCAGAGCTTCATGCCGCGCCGTCCGGGCGTGTCCTGCTTCCGGCAGCGCCTGCGGGCCGAGGACTCCACCGGCCGCGTCGATCCGACCCTGGTCCAAGACCTGATCGAGCGCGTGTCGGACGCCGCCGAGCGCTTCGTCGTGGTCGACTTCCCAGCGGGCGACACCGAGACGACCCGGCGCAGCACCGAGATCATCGTCGAGAGCTGCCGCGAGGAGAAGATCCGCCTCTGCGTGGTCGTGGCCGCCGGCGCCGTCGATCCCACCGCCCTCGACGTGCTCCGGGAACTCCGTCCGCTGCTGCTCGAATGCGACCGGGCGATCCTCGCCAAGAACACCGCCCAGGCGACCAACTTCGATTATCTGGAAGCCTCCGACGTGGTGCGGCAGCTGCGGGCGCAACCGAACTTCCGCGCCACCGAGATCGAGCGGATCGGCGAGCGCCTGATCGAGGCGCTGCGGATCCAGCACACGACTTGGCTGGAACTGGCGACGACCGCGCCGATGCGCCTGCGCGTCGAGGGCCGGCGCCTGCGGCGCAACTTCCACACGGCCTGGCGCGAGGCCTTCCGTCCGTGAACAACCTCGAGCGGTTCTACCGGACGGTCCACGGCCGGGAGCTGCTGCCCTGGGAGCGGCAGCTCGCCGTGCGCGTCGCGGCCGCCCTCAACACCACCACAGACGACGATTTCGTCGTCCACCTGCTGCTGCTCTACAACGCCACCCACGTCATCAGCGAGATGCACAACGAGTTGGTCGCCGCGCGGGACGCCTTGTTCCAGGGCAACCGGGACCTCGCCTTGGACCTGTCGGTCGAAGTACGGCGCAACACCCGCACGGTCTACGTCCTGCTCGGCGTGCTGGCGGCGAGCCTGCTGGGCAGCGTGTGGATCATCGTCAGCCTCGCGAACCTCTCCCATCGCTACGCGGTCATCGAGGCTCGCGTCGGCGTCGCGCCGGAAGCGACCGAGCGGCGCGCGATCGGAGCGCCGCAGCCGGGGCTGGCGCGCTGACGGTCGCCGTCGCGAGCCTATCGGGGCTCGGTGTTGGGCGGCAGACAACGCGATGCGTCTCCGCGGCTTGGATGTTGCCGTCGTGCCAAAGCAACCCGCTCGTCGTTCCGGGCTCGCCTGCGGCGCCCTGGAATGACGCGGTGATCTACGCTGCCGCCGTCACGGCGCCGGGACCGCGGTGGTGAATGATGCCGTCGTCAGGTCGGGGGCCGCCTCGGTCGAGAGCGTCTTGAGGAACGCCAGCAGATCCGCGCGTTCCGTCGCGCTGAGATGGAGCGGCTTGATCGCCCGGGAGCGGCTCGGGCGCTCGATCCCACCGCGGTCATAGAGGTCGATCACCGCCTCCAGGGTCGCCAACGAGCCGTCGTGCATGTAGGGGGCCCGGCGGCCGATCTCCCGCAGGGTCGGGGTCTTGAAGGCGTAGCGCAGGGCGACCGATGTGGGCTTGAAGCGGCCCCGGCCGATATCGTTGCCGGTGCCGACTCCGATGTCGTGGAACGAGTTGTCGGTGAACGACCAGCCGGAATGGCAGCCGGCACAATCGGCCCGGCCGTTGAACAGGTCGAAGCCGCGCTTAGCCGGCTCGCCAATGGCGGCCTCGTCGCCGGCGATCCAGCGGTCGAACGGGCTCGTCCCGGTCACGATCAGGCGCTCGAACGTCGCCAGCGCCGCTTCCAGCCGGTCCCGGGTGATGGCGGGATCGTTGAATGCGGTGGCGAAGGCGACCGCGTAGCTCGAGTCGGCGGACAGCCGGGCGAGCGCATCGGCCATCGGCAGGTTCATGTTGGACGGCGAGATCATTGGCATCGCCGCGACGGATTCGAGGGTCTTGAACTTTCCGTCCCAGCCCATCGGGCCGTCCTGCCAGGCGATGTTGATCAGCGTCGGCGTGCGCAGGTCCATGTCGCCCTGCATCCGCGTCGCGGCGCGGGCGCGCCCGTCACCCCAGCCGAGATCGGGGAGATGACAGGTGGCGCAGGCCCGGGTGCCATCGCCGGACAGGATCGGATCGAAGAACAGGCGCCGGCCCAGGTCGGCCTTGGCGGCCGAGTAGGGGTTCTCGTCCGGGAACGGGATCTCGGCAGGCGGCCGATAGGTCTCGCGCCAGCCGGCCCGGCGCGGATCAGCACCGCCGCCGAGTCCAGCCGTCACACCCACCAAACCGAGAAGCCCCGCGATCGCGGCGCCGACCTTCCAAGCCATCACCGACCTCACTGGCCAGCATTAGGCCGGTATTCGTTGATGACCGATGAATCTTCGTATGAAGACTGAAATTGGTGGCCGTATTAGCCCGCACATAATGTCGCGTCCCGGCGCCTCTGATCGTCGGCAACGCTGAGGCGGCACTTCACTCCAGGCGGATGGAGACGCTGTCGCTCGCTCCGGTGGCGTCGAGAACCGAGATCCGCGCGAATCCGGCGCCGTTCGGGACCCACGCGGCCTGCCGGCGGGGTGTCTGGGCCACCGGCTGGCCGTCGACCAGCCAGGTCAGCGGCGGGACGCCGCCGAGGGCCTTGAGGGCGAGGCTGGGACCTCCGTCCCCATGCCCGGCCGGATCGGCCGCGAGGCCAAGATCGATCCGCGCCCCGTCCGGCGGATAGGCGATCTTGAGGGAGGGGCCGGCCGTCTCCGCCCCGTCGCGGCGCAGGCGCCGGAGCGGCGGCGGCAAGCCGCCGGCCTCGGTGGCGCTCAGGGCGTTGCGGGGCTGCAGGACCGGCTCGGGCTCGATCCCGAGGCGCGCGAAGGCATCGAACAGGATCGGGGCCGCGGCCACCCGCCCGACGAGGCCGGGGACCGCGGCACCGTCGGGCCGCCCGATCCAGACCGCCACGGTGACGTGCCGGTCGAACCCCGCCGCCCAGGCGTCGCGATAGCCGAACGACGTGCCGGTCTTGTAGGCGATGCGGCTCGACAGCGCGTTCTCCGGCGGCGGCGTCCCGCGCAGGATGTCGGCGACGTACCACGCCGCGACCGGCTCCGTGACCCGGCGCTCCGTGCCCGCTCCGGCGGCTCCCCCGGCCCGGCGCAGGATGTCGGGCACTCCGCCGCCCCGGGCGAGGCCGGCATAGAGCCGGGCGAGGTCGGTGAGCGTGATGCCGAGGCCGCCCAGCGCCACCGGCAGGCCCGGGGCGGCCTCGCGGGGCAGCTGTATCCCGGCGCCGGCCGCCCGCAGCCGGGCGATGAAGCGTGCGGGCCCGACGGCCTCCATCAGCGCCACCGCGGGCACGTTCAGCGAGAGCTGCAGGGCGCGCCGCGCCGTGACCGTGCCCTGGAAGGTCAGGTCGAAGTTCTCGGGCGCATAGCTGGCGGAGAACCGGGCCGGGCGGTCTTCCAGCAACGTCTCGGGATGAGCGAGGCCGTCCTCGAAGGCCATGGCGTAGATGAACGGCTTCAGTGCCGAGCCCGGCGAGCGCACCGCCAGCGTCATATCGATCGCGCCCCGACGGCTCGGATCCAGGTAGCCGGGGCTGCCGACCTGGGCCAGCACGCGGCCGTCGCGGTTGTCCAGCACGACGATGGCCGCCGAGAGGGCCGGTCCGGTCGCGGCGGCACGCTCGGCGGCCAGGTCCTCGAGGCGCGCCTGCAGCCGCCCGTCGATGGACAGGCGGATCACCGCCGTCCCGGGCTCGGCCGCGACCGCCTCCTCGGCGGCGTGGGCGGCCAGCATCGGGAACGGCTTCCGCCCGGTCGGGACCGGCTCTGCCTTGGCGGCAGCGGCCTCGGCCACGCTGATCAGCCCGCGCCCGGCCACCCGATCGAGCACCCTGTCGCGGGCGGCCCGGGCGCGGCCCGGGAAGCGGTCCGGCCGGCGGGTCTCTGGGGATTGCGGCAGGGCGACGAGCAAGGCCGCCTGCGCCGCCGTCAGCCGCGCCGGCTCGCGCCCGAAATAGGCCAGGCTCGCCGCCCGGACGCCCTCGAGCGGGCCACCATAGGGGGCGAGCGCCAGGTAGAGGTCGAGCAACGCGGCCTTGCCGAGCTGCCGCTCCAGCGTCACAGCCCGCGCCATCTGACGGACCTTGGCCTCCAGCGAGCGCCCGTGGCGCGGCTCGACCAGGCGGGCGACCTGCATCGACAGGGTCGAGCCGCCCGACAGGATCCGGCCATGCCCCAGCCATTGACCGGCGGCGCGCAGGATCGCCATCGGGTCGACGCCGGGATGGGTCTCGAAGCGCCGATCCTCGTAGGCCAGCAGCATCGCCCGGTAGCGCGGATCGACGGTCGCCGCTCTGGCCGGAAGCCGCCAGCGGCCGTCCGCGGTGGCGAAGGGGCGCAGCAGCGTGTCGGACCGGTCGAGCACCACGGTCGAGCGCGCCGAGGCCGCCGCCAGGTCGAGGGGCGGCAGCGAAGCGGCGTAGCGCCAGACCAGCCCGGCGCCGGCCAAGACCAGCACGACCAGAAGTGCCGCCATCGCGAGGCCCGCGCGGGCCGCGCGGCGAAGCCTGGACGCGGCGGCCGCGCCGGGATCAGGCCCATGGTGCGGCACGCATCCTCCAGATCCCGGGTCTGCCAGGGCGCACAGATTCAACGATCCGCCGCGGCAGGCAAGGCCCGGGGCGGCGGTTCAGCCGATGCCGACGCCGCGCAGGTCCGGGAAAGCCGGCCGGCTCGCCTGGGCCAGGTGGATCGGGAACGGCACGACGTTGGACGACAGCATTGCAGGCGCGATCTCGGCGCTCGGCGGCGCGGGCTTGCGCGCCTTGCCGGGCTTCGCCCAGCGTTCGAGACGCTTGAAGTAGGCCCGCCGAGTCAGCCAGATCGGAAATCGCCTGCCCTTTTGCATGATCAACCCCTCGTCGACACACGCGCGAATCGCGGAATTCAGTCCCTGAATCTCGATCACTCAAGATTGATCGAATCATGACTGTATTCGTGATACCATGCTAACGCGATGCCGCCCGCATCCCCCGTTTGGGGGACGCGCGGGGGTGGGATGGGACGGCCCTTCAGGCTGCCGCCGTTTCTTTCGCCCGCTCGTGCGCAAGCTTGACCACCGAGACTTGGTCGACCTTGCCGCTGCCCAGCATCGGGATCGCGTCCAGCACCACCACCTCGGCGGGGATCGCCACGTCGGAGGCGCCGCGCTCCTTGGCGAAGCTCTGGTAGGCGGGACGCGTCGCGCCCTTCTCCTGCGTGAACAGCACCAGCCGCTCGCCCTTGCGCGCGTCCGGCACCGCCGCGACCGCGCTCGGCTGGTTCGGCCAGAGCTCGGCCGCGAGCGCCTCGATGCCGGCGAGCGACACCATCTCGCCGGCGATCTTGGCGAAGCGCTTGGCCCGGCCCTTGATCGTCACGAAGCCCATGGCGTCGATCGCTACGATGTCGCCGGTGTCGTGCCAGCCACCCGGCGGCGGCTCCAGGACGCCGGGCTTCTCCGCCCGCAGGTAGCCCAGCATGATGTTGGGGCCTCGCACCGACAGGCGGCCGGCATCGTCGATCCCGGGCACCGGCTCGAGGCGGGTCTCGATCCCGGGCAGGATCCGCCCGACCGTGCCGAAGCGGTTGAACATCGGCGTGTTCAGCGCGACGACGGGTCCGCACTCGGTGACGCCGTAGCCCTCCAGGATCCGCAGCCCGAACTTCTCGCCCCAGGTCTTGCGGGTCGTTTCCTTCACGGCCTCGGCCCCGGCCACGACGTAGCGGAGCGAGCGCAGGTCGTAGGCGTGCGCGGCCCGGGCGTAGCCGGCGAGGAACGTGTCGGTGCCGAACAGGACCGTGCTGTTGGAGCCGTAGATCAGCTCCGGGACGATCCGGTAGTGCAGCGGCGACGGGTACAGGTAGACCGGCACCCCCGAGACGAGCGGCAGGACCAGCCCGGCGGTCAGCCCGAAGGCGTGGAACACCGGGAGTACGTTGAAGACCTTATCGGTCGGGCCGAAATCGATCCGGGCCGCAACCTGGGCCACGTTGGCGAGCATGCAGCGGTTGGCCAGCACCACGCCCTTGGGCGTACCCTCGCTGCCCGAGGTGAACAGCACCGCGGCCGGATCCTCGCCCGTGCGCCGCACCAGGGGTTTGCGCCCGGCCAGCAGGGCGCGGATCTTGTCCGGCGTCGTGACGGTGGCGCGCACGTCCTCCAGGTAGATCAGCTCGACCTGTCCCTTGATCGCTTCGATCAGGGTGCCGAGCCGTCCCTTCTCGATGAAGGCCCGGGAGGTCAGGATCTTGTCGACCTGCGCCGCCCGGCATGCCGAGAGCACGTTGGCCGCGCCGGCGGAGAAATTGATCATCGCCGGCACCCGGCCCGCCGATGCCAGGCCGAACAGGGTTACGGCTGCGCCGTTAGCGTTGGGCAGCATCACGCCGATCCGGCCGCCTTCCGGGGCGAGCGGCATCAGCTTGCGGCCGAGCACGTTCGCGCCGAGGACGAGGCGGCTGTAGGACAGGCGGCCCGTGACCGGATCCTCGACGGCGGTGCGGCGCCAGCCGTGGCGGTCCCCGGCCTCGATCAGCGCTGCCATCAGGCCCCGGTCGGTGTCGGCCGTGCGGAACAGCAGGTCGGACATGATGCCGTAGAGGGCTGCCCCGGCCGCCTGACGCCGGGCCTTGCCGCGCAGCGCCGGATCCACGGCGAGCCGCACCGGCGGCATTAGCGTCACGGTCACCTTGGGCCACCAGCGATGGCGGACCTGCCCGCGGGACAGGCGCGAGAACGCGGTACGCTCCAACCCGTCGATCTTCACCGGCACCACCATGGCGCCCGACTTGTCGGCGATCAGCCCGGCGCCGTCGTAGACCTTCATCAGGCTGCCGGTGACGGTGAGCCGTCCCTCGGGGAAGATGATCAGGGTCTCGCCATTCTTGACCGCGTTGATCAGCGTCCGCGTGGCGAGCGGCCGGGTCGGGTCGAGGGGCATCGCCCTTGTGACCCGCAGGAACGGCCGCACCCACCAGCGCTGCGCGATTCCGCTGTCGACCGCGAAGACCGGCTCCTGGTCGAGCAGCGACAGCGCCAGCGGCGCGTCGAGGAACGAGACGTGGTTGAGCGCCAGGATGCAGTTCGGCCCGGCCGCCGCGACGTTGTCGAGTCCGCGGACCTCGAGCCGATAGAAGGCCCGGAACAGGATCGAGAGCGCGTCGCGGAACGGGCTGGTCGGCAGGGTCGCAAACACCACGGCGCCGACGATCAGGTTCAGCACCGCCACGACCGCGAGCAGGCTGGCGATCGACAGGCCCGCGCCCTGCAGGGCCGCCAGCGCCAGGGTGCCGGCCACCATGAACGCCGCGGTCACGACGTTGACCGCCCCGATGATCCGGGCCCGCATCGCCTTCTCGGTCCAGGCCTGCACGGCCGCGAAGGACGGGACGATGTAGAGGCCCCCCGACATGGCGAGGCCGAGGAACCCGATGGCGGTGCGCAGGCCGTCGCCGGTCCGCAGGAAGTCCAACGGTCCGATCGCCGCCGTGGACGGCGGCGGAAGATGTCCGATCGTCCAGGCGAGGTCGAGGCCGAACAGGCCCATCAGAACCGCCCCGACCGGCGTCGGCAGAAGCACGATCCGGCCGCTGGCGAGCCACGAGGCGAGCCCCGATCCCACCGCGATGCCGACGGAGAACAGTGCCAGCAGCAGGGTGATCACGGTCTCGGTGCCGTTGAAGGCGTCGCGCACCAGGACCGGCAGGAGCGACAGCACCACGACGCCGACCAGCCAGAACCAGCTCACCGTCAGGGAGCCGCGCCACAGGCGCGTGTCGGCCCAGAGGTCGCGCAGCAGCGAGGCGGTCGAGCGCGCCACGTTGCGATCGACGTGAAGGTCCGGCGCCCCCTCCCCGGTCGGCGGGATCATCCGGGCCGAGAGCCAGCACAGGACCGCGAAGCCCATCACCAGGGCACCGAACACGAGGCCGGAGCCGCCCATCGCCGAGGCCGCGCCGGCCGCGATCGTACCCAGCAGGATCGCCAGGAAGGTCGCGGCCTCGACCAGCGCGTTGCCGGCCGGCAGCTCCTCGCGGCGCAGATGGTCCGGCAGGATCCCGTACTTGATCGGCCCGAACAGGGCCGCGATCGTCCCGAACAGGCCCAGCGCCACGAACAGCACCGGGACCGAATGCAGCAGGAAGCCGATCACCGCGGTGCCGGCCGCGAAGATCTCGGCGAACTTGAGCCGCCGGGCCATCAGCGCCTTGTCGTACCGGTCGGCCCATTGCCCGCCGAGGCCCGACAGGATGAAGAACGGCCCGATGAACACCGCGCTCGCCAAGGTGACCAGGACACCGGCATGGGCATCCGCCTGCCCGCCGATCCCGAACAGGATCAGGAACGCCAGCGCGTTCTTGAGGAAATTGTCGTTGAACGCCGAGAAGAACTGGCACCAGAACAGCGGCGCGAAGCGCCGGGCACTCATCAGGGAACGGAACATGGCGATCTCTCGGTTCCGAACCTGACTGGCCCACTCGATGCGTCGAGGTCAAATCGGACCTGCGTGACGCGGTGGTTGTGGGGTCGCCATACACCGGTTTGCGCGTCATCCCGACAGTTTCGTCCTCGAGAGCGCGAGGAATCGTGCCGGTGCTGCGTCAAGGTTGGGAGATCGCCCGCTGCCTCAGCGCGCTTTGCTTGCAAAGACGGAGCGGGGCTTCAGTGCAGATGACCCAATCCGACCGATGATGGGTCAAGCTTTGCAAGCCGGCTCCGGTTCGGTCTTGATATCTCATCGGGTCGCCGCAGGCGCACGAGGCCGGCCAGCATCCGAGCCCGATTGCTGTCGCGTTTCGGGTCAAGCTTTCCGGACGGTCCGGCCATGCCTGTCTGCGAGCTTGCCGACTTGGCGCTCAATCGCGCCCCGCAGGGAGGCGCCGAGATCGTAGGACCAGGCGATGTAAGTCCCGATGGCCGCGCTCACCACCATCACGGCGCTGGCAGCGCAGAACGGCACCAGCAGCAGCAAGGTCAGGACCAGGCCGACGGACATCCGCTCACCCAGCGAGGCTTGCGGCCAGGGATCGATCGGCAGGGAGAACCGTCGTCCGTAGCGCATGGCTGCGATCCTTAGGCCGGCTGCACGCCGAGAGCGCGCGACTACGCAGGATCAACAGCGCTCGTCGGCGGACGTTGCGCGCCGGGTTCCAAAAAGACCGGTGGCCGTGACGTTCCGGCACGGCGGTGCGGCGCAACCGTGGGCGTCGGCACCCGTTGCCGCTGCGATTTTCTCCACTCAGGCGAGGCCAGGATGGCACGGGTTGCAGTCGTTACCGGAGGGACCGCCGGAATCGGGCTCGCGACCGCGCATCGCTTCGCCGCCGGCGGATGGTCGGTGGCGGTGGTGGCGCGCGATCCCGGGCGGCTCGCCGCCGCCGAGCGGGCGCTCGCTGCCTACGGTCAGCCGGTCCTGGCGATCGCGGCGGACGTCGCCGATGCCGAGGCCGTCGATGCGGCCGCAGCCCGGATCGAGGCCGAGCTCGGCCCGATCCGGGCCTGGGTGAACAACGCCATGGCGACCGTGGTGAACCCGGCCGACCAGATCACGCCGGATGAGTACCGGCGGGTCACCGAGACCACCTACCTGAGCCAGGTTTACGGTACGCTCGCGGCGCTTCGCTACATGAAGCGGCGCAACCGCGGCGCGATCATCCAGGTCTCCTCGGGTCTGGCGATCCGGGCGGCGCCGCTCCAGGCGCCCTATTGTGCGGCCAAGTTCGCCGTCTCCGGCTTCACCGACGCCCTGCGCTGCGAACTGCTCCACGACAACGTCGCCGTGAGCCTCAGCGTGGTCTACCTGCCGGCCGTCAACACGCCGCAGTTCAACTGGGCGCGCAACCGTACCGGCCACCGCCAGTATGCCCCGGATCCGGTGTTCGATCCGCGGCTCTGCGCGGAGGCGATCGTATACGCCGCCGAGCACCCGCGCCGGGAAGTCTGGGTCGGGCGCTCGTCGATGATGATGGCTGCCGCCCAGGCGCTCGCCCCCGCGCTGGCGGACCGTAAGGCTGCCACGATGTGGTCGGCGCAGCTGTCCGACACGACGATCCCGGACATGGCGGGCAACCTGTTCGACCCGGTGCCCGGCGATGTCGGCATCGATGGGCGGTTCAACGATCGGATGAAATCGACCCGCAGCGAGTTCGTCACCAGCCGCACCCGCGACGCGGTGGTCGGCGGCTTGGCCGGGCTCGCGCTGCTGGGTCTCGCCGGCGCTGCCGTGGCGGCCTCCCGCTCGCGGCGCGCTGCGCTACCTGACCGGACCCACTAGACACGTCCTGGTTTCAAAAGGTCTGAGACCTTTTGCAGGTCCAGGGCGGACCCCTGGTGTCGGGCTTCGCCCGATGCTTCGGGCGGTTCCACCCCCGAAGCCGGCCAAAGGGCTGAGCCCTTTGGGAATCCGGGACCATTCGCCAGGAGAGGCTCGAGACGATGCCCGGCTATCTGCCCTTCGCGGGCGCCCTGAACCTGCCCGCCTACACCTGCGACAATTGCGGGTTCTGGCAGCGCCATTTCGAGGCGCCCCCGTCCTGCCCGATGTGCCTCGACGCTCGCCACGTGGTGCCGCAGGACGGCTGGCGATTCCGCACGACCCGGGAGGCGCAGGATGCCTTTCCCTGCCACTGGCAGGAACTGGAGCCTGGCGTGTGGCGGTTCTGGAACGAGCCCGTCTCCGGCATCGGCCCCTCGGCCTACCTGATCCGCACCGAGAACGGGAATATGGGCTTCGAGGGCTGCCCGGTTTTCAGCGAGGCCGCCCTGGACCAGATCGAGACGCTCGGCGGCATGCGGGTGCTCTCGTCCTCACACCCGCATGCCTATGGCGCCCTCGTGCAACTGCAGGACCGGTTCGACCCCGAGTTGTGCTTGCCCGCGGCCGACTTCACCTGGAGCGCGGCGCTGCAGGTGAGCTGGCCCTACGACGACGTCCTGGAGCCGCTGCCGGGCCTGGAACTGCACCGCACCGCCGGCCATTTCGACGGCCACGCCGTCCTGTTCGACAGAGCCCGAAAGATCTGTTTCTGCGGCGACGCGCTGAAGTTCGAGCTCGACCCCGCCGACCCGCGCCGGGCCACGACGATCTCGGCGCACAAGGCCTTCGTCCGCGGCGTGCCGCTCACGCCGAAGGAACTGGAACGCTACCGCGCCGTCTTCGCGCAGTTCGAATTCGATCAGACCTGGACGCCCTTCGAAGCCGCGAAGAATTGCGGACGGCGCGAGGTTCTGGCGCTGATCGACGCGCAATTGGCCGGCCGGCCCCACGCCGCCCCGGTGCCCCTCGAGGGCCTCACGGATCACGACCGATAGAGCGGATCGTTCTCCAAGTGGATCGGCTGGCCATGGGGCGTGGCCGCGGCGGCGCGGAGGAACGCCTCGGCCCGCGCGGCCACGCTGCTGGGAGGGGCAACCCCGCGCTGCGCGAGGATCTGTTCCAGGGTCGCGAGCCAGGCACCGTAATCGGCCGCCCGCTCGGGCCCGTCGTCCGGCCGGATCTCCCGGCCGATCCGCTCGGCCCATTCGGCCCAGGTGAACAGCCCGGCCTCCTGCAGGGACACCACCAGGGCGAAGACCTGCGCTTCCCAGGGGGCCGCGAAGGCTTTGGGCGATGGGACGCTCACGCCGCCTCCAGGTAGGGTTCGAACGCCGCCACCGTGACGATCCCGCCCGGGTCGCCGCTCTCGCCCCACAATTCCCGGGCCGTGAAGCTGACGGTGTACAGCCAAGTCGGGTTCTCGCCCGCGCCGTAGGCGTTGGTATCGGGATACACGAAGGCGCCGTCGATGCGCTCGATCCGGCCCCGCCGCCCGCGGACGTAGCGCGGCAGGCGCGTATGCCCGGTCGGATGGATGTTCCGGGCCAGGACGGCGTCGCCGACCGTGAAGCGGGCGGGCGCGGCGGGGTCGCGGCTGCTCGGGAAGCCGGCCCGGAAGCGGGCCTCCAGCCCGTCCTGGGCGAGCACCCGTGCCACCGGCCTGGCCGGCGCGGAGGCCCGGCCCGCTGTGATTTCCTCCGGCGTGGCGAGGCCCGTGGCGGCGATCTGCTTCTCCAGGGCCGCCAGCCAGATCTCATAGTAGCTCGACGCGAGATAGTGCGCCGGCGGCAGCGACTCGCGGTTGGCACGGCTGCCGTCGAGGTTCCAGGCGCCGGTGTAGCCCATGGCCATCGCCATCGCGAAGACGCGGCGCTCCCATGCGGCGTGAAACACCGGCTCGTCTGGCTCGGGCACCACCGGCCCGAAGCCGTGCGCGCCGCCGAGGTCCTGGGCGCCGTTCATAGGGGCATCTCCGCTGGAAGCAGCCCGGGCAGGCCCGTGCCGATCATCGCATCGCGGGTGACGAGGGCGGCGAGAGCCTCCTCGGAAAGGCCCTCGGTGTCGGCAGGGCGCATCGGCAGGACCATGTAGCGGGTCTCTGCGGTGGAATCCCAAACGGTGATCCGCGTGGTCTCGGGAATGGTGACGCCGAACTCGGCCAGCACGCCGCGCGGATCGATCACCGCCCGCGCTCGATAGGGCGGCGCCTTGTACCAGACCGGCGGCAGGCCCAGCACCGGCCACGGATAGCAGGAGCAGAGCGTGCACACGACGAGGTTGTGGGTCTCGGGGGTGTTGGCCACCACCACCATGTGCTCGCCGCCACGACCGCCAATACCAAGCTCGGCGATCGTCGGGGTGGCGTCGGCCAGCAGCCGGGCGCGATAATCGGGATCGACCCAGGCCCGGGCCACCACCCGTGCTCCCGCGTGGGGCCCGACCTTCGTCTCGTAGTGCTCGACCAGGGCGTCGAGGGCGGCGGGCTCGATGTAGCCCTTCTCGGTCAGCAGGGACTCGAGGGCGCGGACTCGCGCCTCGAGCGGCGACAGCTCGCTGCCGTGCGGATGTTCATGGTCGTGGGCGTGGTGGTGGTCGTGGTCGTCCTGGCTCATCCCGCTCTCCTGGCGACCCGCATTCTGCATCGTTGCGCGCCCGGCCGCCACAGGGAGGGTGCGACGACCGTCTTCGCCATTCAGCAAGTCTGCGTAAATTTCCCGATGCTGTCGGGAGCGTTTGGTAACGGTTCAGGATTGCCGAGATACCGGGTTAGAGCCATTCCAGTATACCAAGTCTTCGACCGCAGGGAACGCGCATGATCGATGATGGATCGAACCCCTCGGGCAGCACCCCGCCTCGATACGCAACGATCCTCGGCCAGCATCTCGCCTTGCCGATCCAGGACTATTTCCAGGTCGTCGAGCAGGAGCCGCTGCCACCCCAGCTCGCCGTTCTGATGGAGCGCTTTGAGGCGGCCGTGGCGGCGCACGGCCAGGTCGTGGCGTTCGATTTCCGCAGCGACATCATCAAGGCGCTTCCCGCGCTGCGCACGTTCGCGCTGTCGCTGGTCGGCGACGTCAGCCGGGCCGACGACCTCGTGCAGGAGACCTTCGTGAAGGCCTGGGCCAACCAGGCCCGGTTCCGGCCCGGGACGAACTTCACCGCCTGGCTGTTCACGATCCTGCGCAACCAGTTCTACTCGGAGCTGCGCAAGAACCGGCGCGAGGTCGAGGACGTGGACGGCACCCACGCGAGCCAGATGACCAGCCTGTCCGACCAGGAGGATGCCAGCACTCTCAAGGTCGTCTGGAAGCAGCTCGGGACCCTCCCGGCGGCGCAGCGGCAGGCGCTACTCTTGGTCGGCGCCGAGGGCCACACCTACGAGGAGGCCGCGAGCAAGCTCGGTTGCCAGGTCGGCACCGTGAAGAGCCGCGTCAGCCGGGCGCGGTCGTCTCTGCTCGATACACTCGGCGTCGTGGTGTCGGGCCAGGCGCCGGCTGCCTGAGCGCGCGGGTTCGCTCCGCTCGAGGGGCCGTATCGCGAAGGGCCGTGTCACCATCCGCGTCGACCAAGCGGCGACCCGCCCGGAATGGGCCTGGGTGCTCAGGTCAACGCCAAATTTCATCGTACAGGATCGTTGCGGTTCCATTATCGGGAGCCGCAGATGGCTCCGACATCCCAGGACGAAGACGGACCAGCGCAGGGGCGGTGGAAGCACCCCGCGCGTGCTGCGCTTTCCGCCTGCTTCCTCGCCTTCGCTTGCGTGGCGGCGACGTGGTGGCTCGGTCTCCTCGCAGAGGGTCCGGCACGCGTGGCCGGCTGTCTATGTATCGTCGGTGAGATCGGTTTTCTGCACGTGCGGCTCCAGCCGCAGATCCCGACCGTCAGATCGCTTGCGGCCCGGATCGGAGGGACTTGGGGTTGCCTCGATAGATCGTGCGCGGCGCCGCTTGGTGCTGCATCGTCAGTTCAGCGCGGTGCGGCCGCGCTGCCCTCACGCTGTCCTGCCGCATCGCGCTCCGCCGCGGAGCCGGAGAGCGATGCGGTGCCGATCGTTCGTGGCCTCACACCGGCGGACGGCGCAGGTGCCAGTCGGTCGCCCGCTGATAGGCTTGGCCGATCCGTAGCGCCGTCGCCTCGTCGTAACCCCGGCAGACGATCTGCAGCGAGAGCGGCAGACCGGCGGCGGTGAAGCCGTCGGGCAGCGCCAGGGCGCAGAGGTCGAGGAGGTTGCCGAAGCGGGTGAACCGGGACGGCAGGTGCGCCTCGTCGACCTCGGCGAGGGCTACGGCGGCGCATTCCGTCGTCGGCGTCAGCAGGGCATCGATCCCGTCGAGGGCGGCGGCGTAGGCGTGCTTCATCGCGGCCCGGCGCTGGAGCGTGCTGAGATACTCCTGGGCCGTAACCTTCGCGCCGGCCAGGATCCGGGCCCGCACGGCGTCGCCAAGCTGCGAGGCCGGGTCTTCCGCGAGGGCGCCGTTGACGAAATAAGCCTCGGCGTTGGTGATGCCGCTCATGGCGACGCATTCGCTGAACCGGAACGGCAGGACGACGTCGACGATCTCGGCCCCCTGCCGAGCCAGCAGATCGAGGGCCGCATCGTAGGCCTGCAGCATGTCGGGGGCGACACCGTCCCGCTCGGCGTCCGGCATGCGCCCGAGCCGAAGGCCGCGCACGCCGCGGTTCAGGATCGACCAGGGCGCGTCCGGGGCGATCCCCCGGGTCGTGGGATCGAGCGGGTCGGGACCCGAGATGGCTTCGTAGAGGAGCGCGGTGTCCTCGACGGTGCGGGCGAGCGGGCCCGGCGTGTCCAGCGTGGTCGACAGCGGCACGATCCCCCAGGTCGAGACGCGTCCAACCGTGACCTTCAGGCCCGTGAGCCCGCAGAAGGAGGCGGGCAGGCGCACCGATCCGCCCGTGTCTGTGCCGATGCCCCAGGGCGCCATCCTGGCCGCCACCGCGACGCCGGTACCGCTACTCGACCCGCCGGGGGTGCGCGGCGTCTCGAGATCCCATGGGTTCCAGGGGGTGCCGAGATGCTGGTTGGTGCCCCAGCCGCCATAGGCGAACTCCACCGTGTGGGTCTTGCCCAGCACGATCATGCCCTGTGCGATCAGTCGGCGGGCGATGGTCGCGGTGCGCTCGGCCCGGCGCGCCCGGTGGGCGGCCGAGCCGCCCATGGTGATCCGGCCCTCAAGGTCGATCAAATCCTTGAGCACCACCGGGACGCCGTGGAGCGGTCCAACCGCGTGGCCCGACCGGATCGCCCGTTCGACGCCCTCGGCAGCCAGGCGTGCATCGGCGGCGAACACCTCCGTGAAGGCCTGGAGTTTGGGCTCCATTTGCTCGATCTGGCCGAGCAGCGCATCGACAGCGTCGACCGGGGACAAGGACTTCGAACTGATGGCCCGGGCGAGTTCGGCCGCGGACGCATCGACGGGATTCAGATCTGCCATCGGGATCACTGTACGCTGACGAGGGTGAGGTCGACGAACCAGGATTGCGGGGAGACGAAGCCGTGAATCTTCTTCGACATCCCGCGTGGGTTGAGGTCATGCACGATGAACAGCCAGGGCGGGTTGTCCACCAGCCGTTCGTGGGCGAGCGCCGTCTGCGCATCGATCACCTTCGCGTCGTCGGTCTCGGCGAGCGCCTTCAGGGCGGCGTCGAACGCATCGTCCTTCCAGTTCGGGAAGTTGAAGCCGCCGGGCGGGAACCGGTCGCCCGCGAAGTAGCGCGCCATCACGCTGGGGTCGGACGAGGGCGAGGAGACGTTGAGGGCCATCGAGCCCTGCAGGCCCGGGGCGTCCGGCAGCGCCCGGCTCGAATTCAGCAGCACCTGCCACTCGACCACGTTGAAGCTCAGCTCGACGTTGCAGGCCTGCTTCAGGTTCTCCTGAAGGTACTCGTTCATCGGCATCGGCAGCATCTGGCCGGAGCCCGAGGACGAGATCATCACCTTGAGGCTGAGCGGCTTCTTCTCCGAGTACCCCGCCTCGGCCAGCAGCGCCTTGCCCTTGGCGGCGTCGAACCCGTAGCGGTTCTTCGGCGCGCCGAAATTCGGGTCCTTGTCGTTGAGCCAGCCCGAGGCCGGCTCGGCCGTGCCGTTGAGCAGCTCGACGATGGCGGCCCGGTCGACGCAGTAGTTCAGCGCCTGGCGGACGCGCACGTCCTTCAGCGGGCTGTCCTTGGCGCCGATGTTGAAGATGTACGGCCAGACATGCGGGTAGGAGCCCGTGGTGATGGCGAAGCCCGCCTGCTTCAGGGACGGGATCGCATCGGGCGCCGGCACCTCGATCCAGTCGACCTGCCCCGACCGCAGGGCGGCGACCCGGGCATTCGCCTCGGGGATGGGCATCAGCCGGACCTTGTCGACCTTGGCCATCCGGTTCTGATCCCAGTAACCGTCGAACTTGGCCAGATCGACCGATTCCCGCGGGGCTACGCGGGTGATCTTGAACGGGCCGGTGCCGGCCGCCGGCAGCGCCGCGACCTTGGCCCAGTCGCGGCCCGCCTTCTCGAACGATTGGGGCGAGGTGAACAGCAGGTAGACGACCATGTCGGGGAAGTACGACGCGACCTGCGTGGTCGTGATCTGCACGGTGGACTCGTCGATCTTCTTGTAGGTCCCGACCAGGGGCGCCCGGGCCCGGGAGATGCCGGCCCCCTGCGGCTCGAATTGCGGACTGTCGTTCTTGAAGTAGCGGTCGAGGTTCCAGACCACCGCGTCGGCATTGAACGGGGTGCCGTCATGGAAGCTGACGCCCTGTCGCAGGTGGAAGGTCCAGATCGTCTTGTCGTTGGGATCCTGCTCCCAGCGCTCGGCCAGGGCCGGGATGATGCCGGCGAGTTTGTCGGTGCTCTTCAGGTCCCATTGCACCAGACCTTCGAAGATCGGGTAGCCGAGGAAGCGCATGCCCTCGAAGCCGTTGTTGGGCATCCCGGTGGCCGTGGGGATGTCGGAGGCCGTCATGGCGATGCGCAGCACGCTCTCGGCCCGGGCCGCGGGGACCAGAGCGAAGGAACCAGCCAGGGAGGCGGCAATCAGGCGGCGAAATTTCATCGGATCCCGTTCGTCGAAGTTGCGGGACGCCAGCGGCAAATCTCGCGCCAGATCGTGCGATAGTCTAGGCGCCCGATGACCGGGCAACGCGCGTTTCGGCCCTTGCGCTCGGCACGGGCTGCGCCACGATAATAAAGAATGCGATTCGCCGGACGCTCGAGCCGGACCGGAAGGGAGTTGCCCGTGAGTGATGGGACGCCAACCACGATGAACGGGGCCGAGAGCCTGGTTCGGACCCTCGTCGCCGGCGGGGTCGAGGTCTGCTTCACCAATCCCGGCACGTCCGAGATGCATTTCGTGGCGGCGCTCGACCGGGTCGAGGGCATGCGCTGCGTGCTGTTCCTGTTCGAGGGCGGGGCCACCGGCGCCGCGGACGGCTATGCCCGCATGACCGACAAGCCGGCCTCGACCCTGCTGCATCTCGGGCCGGGTCTCGCCAACGGGCTGGCCAACCTGCACAACGCCAAGAAGGCGCGCACCCCCGTCGTCAACATCGTCGGCGAGCACGCCACCTACCACCGCGAGTACAACGCGCCGCTGACCTCGGACATCGAGGGGCTGGCCCGGCCGATGTCGTCCTGGGTTCACACCGGCATGAGCGCGGCCGAGATCGGCGCGGACGGCGCCGCCGCCATCGCTGCCGCCCGCACCGCGCCGGGGCAGGTCGCGACCCTGGTCCTGCCGGCCAACACCGCGTGGGACCCCGGTACCGGTATCGCGCCTGTGCCGGCGATCCCCGAGCCGGCCAAGGCCGAGGAGGCCGCGATCGCGGCCGCCGTCGCCGTGCTCTCCAGCGGCGAACCGGTGCTCCTGCATCTCGGCGACCGGGCGGTGCGAGGCGAGGGCCGGGTCATCGCCGACCGGATCGCCCGCAAGACCGGCGCGACGCTGATGGCGATGACCTCGAACGCCCGGATCGACCGGGGCGCCGGCACCGTACCGATCGAGCGCCTGCCCTACCCGATCGATCAGGCGATCGAGGCCCTCAAGGGCTTCCGCCACATCATCCTGATCGGCGCTACCCAGCCGGTCGGCTTCTTCGCCTATCCGGGCAAGCCGAGCCTTCTCGCGCCGGAGGGAGCCTCGACCATCACCCTCGCCGCCCCCGAGGAGGACCAGATCGACGCACTGGAGCGGCTGGCCGAGGCGGTGGAAGCCCCGCCGGCCGCGCCTGTCGCCGTGAACCCGCGTCCGAAGCTTCCCACCTCCGGGCCCCTCGACCAGGACACGATCGGCCAGGTCCTGGGCGCGCTGATCCCGGAGGGCGCGGTGATCTGCGACGAGTCGATCACCACGGGCCGCAACTTCTTCGCCCTGACCCGGGATGCGGCGCCGCATTCCTGGCTGCAGCTCAGCGGCGGGTCGATCGGGCTGGGCATCCCGATGGCCACCGGGGCGGCGATCGCCTGCCCGGGCCGCAAGGTGATCAACCTCCAGGCCGACGGCAGCGGGCTCTACACCGTGCAGGCGCTCTGGACCCAGGCCCGCGAGCGGCTCGATGTCGTGACTCTGGTCTGGTCGAACCGCTCATACGCGATCCTGCGGGCGGAACTCACCAATGTCGGCGCGCTCAATCCCGGCCCCAAGGCGATCGGCATGCTGAGCCTGGACGATCCCGCCCTGGATTGGGTCAGTCTCGCCAAGGGCTTCGGGGTGGAGGGCCGGCGGGTGGAAACGCTGGAGGACTTCATCGCGGCGTTCCAGCACGCCCTGTCAAATCCCGGCCCGCACCTGATCGAAGTGGCTCTGTGAGCCGCACCACCTACCCGCTCACCGGGCTGGAAGGCCCGGTGGAAATCCGGGTCGACCGCTGGGGATTGGCACATATCCGGGCCGGAACGACCCTCGACGCGTTCCGGGCCCAGGGCTTCAACGCCGCCCGGGACCGGCTGTGGCAGCTCGACCTCTGGCGCAAGCGCGGCCTCGGCTTGCTGGCGGCGGATTTTGGGCCGGGCTACCTCGCCCAGGACCGCGCCGCCCGGCTGTTCCTGTATCGCGGCGACATGGCGGACGAGTGGGCCGCCTACGGGCCGCAGGACACGCAAGCGATCGTCACGGCCTTCGCGGACGGGATCAACGCCTTCGTGGCGCTGGCCGAGGCGCGGCCGGCGCTGCTGCCGCCGGAATTCGCCCTGACGGACACGCGCCCGGCGCGATGGCTTCCGGAAGACGTGGTCCGAATCCGCAGCCATGGGCTGGTGCGTAACGTCCTGTCCGAAGTCGCCCGCGCGCGTGTGCTGGCCAGGGCCGAGACCCGCGAGGCCGGCTTGGCCGCCGACGACCTGCGCAAGCGGATGAGCCCGCCGCACGATCCGGTCATCCCGGACGGGATCGACGCCGCCGGCTGGCCTGACGATCTCCTCGACGCTTTCCGGTTGGCCACCGCCCCGGTCGGGTTCACGCCCGAGCGGATGGCGGCGACGCGCGAAGAAGCCTGGGACTGGACCAGGGTCGATGCGCACGGCGCCGTCACGCGAGGGCCGCGCGCCGCCCCGAGGGAGCCGGCCGAAGGCTCGAACAACTGGGTGGTGGCGCCCTCCCGCACCGAGACCGGCCGCCCGATCCTGGCGAGCGACCCGCACAGGATCTATCTGCAGCCCTCGCTGCGCTACGCGGTCCACCTCACCGCGCCGGGGCTCGACGTGATCGGGGCCGGCGAGCCGGCGCTGCCGGGTATCTCGATCGGCCATAACGGCCATGCGGCCTTCAGCCTGACCATCGCGCCGATGGACCAGGAGGATCTCTTCGTCTGCGAGACCGATCCCGATGACGCCGACCGCTACAAGTACGAGGGTGGCTGGGAGCGGATCGAGCGGGTCATCGAGACGATCCCGGTGCGTGGCGGCCCGGACGAGACCTCGGTGCTCGGCTTCACCCGGCATGGTCCGGTGCTCCGCGAGGCGGGCGGACGCGCCTTCGCGCTGCGCACGGTCTGGTCCGATCCGGGCGCTGCCGCCTATCTCGGCAGTCTCGCCTATCTCGGCGCCACGACCCCGGAGGCGTTCGGGCAGGCCCTGCGCCACTGGTCGGCCCCCTCCGTCAACCAGCTCTACGCCGACGCGACCGGGCGGATCGCCTGGTTCATGGCCGGCAAGGCACCGGTTCGGCCGTCCCATGACGGGCTGCTGCCGGTGCCGGGCGACGGCCGCTACGACTGGGCCGGATTCCACGATCCGGCCACCCTGCCCTCTCGCATCGACCCGCCGGAGGGCTACCTTGCCACCGCCAACGAGATGAACCTGCCGCCGGACTTTCCCGCCGAGACCCGCAAGGTCGGTTTCGAGTGGGCCGAGCCCTGGCGCGCCCGCCGCGTCCGGGCGGTGCTCGACGGGCAGACCCGTCACAGCCTGGCGGATTCCCAGGCCCTTCAGGGCGACGCGCTATCCGAGCCGGCCCTACGGCTCGCCGGGCTGGTCCGCGCGCTTCCGGCGGTGTCGGATCCCGACGTCGCCGCGGCCCGGGCCCTGCTGGCCGCGTTCGACGGGACGCTGCACGAGAACTCCGCGGCGGCTGCTCTTATCGAGGTGGTCTGGGCCCGCCACCTGCGCCCGGCGCTGCTGAAGGCACTGGTGCCGGATGCCGAGACGCAGCGCCTGCTGCCGCCCGGCGACACGCAGAGCCTGATCGAGCGGCTGGAGACGGGCCTTGAGCCGGCCACGCGCGACGCTCTCCTCATCAAGACCTTAGGCGCCGCGTTCCGGGATTGCCGTGTTCGCATGGGTCAGGACCCGGAAACCTGGTCCTGGGGCCGCCTGCACCAGGCCCTGTTCGCGCATCCGCTCTCGCCGCTGCGGCCGAATTTGGACTGGGATGTCGGTCCGTTGCCCATCGGCGGCGCCGCGGCATCGGTCATGCACGCGGAGTACCGGACCGACACGTTCCGGCTGACCCACGGTGCCTCGTTCCGCATGGTCGTGGATGTGGGTGACTGGGACCGTTCGGTCTTCATCAACGTGCCCGGACAGTCAGGGGACCCGGGCAGCCCGCATTACGGCGACCTGGCTCCCGTCTGGGGGCGCCAGCACCATGTGCCGATGCTCTACGGACGCGCGACCGTGGAGGCAGCCACCGAGACGATCATCACGCTGAGCCCGGCCGCCGCCTGACCGGCGGCGGGTCGAAGACGGGGACCGAAAAACCTTGAAGATCTTCATCGCCGGATTGGCCACCGAGACCAACACCTTCGCGCCGCTGCCCACTGGCCGGGCGGCCTTTTTGGCCGATTATGCCCGCCGCGACGGCAGCAAAAACCCGCCCCGCCTCAGCAATATCGGCCTCAAGGCCTGGCGCGAGCTGGCCGAGGCGGACGGGCACGAGGTGGTCGAGAGCGTCTCGACCTTCGCGCAGCCGGGGGGGATCACCCTGCGCGCCGTTTACGAGGAGCTGCGCGACGCGCTGCTGGACGATCTCCGGACCGCGATGCCGGTGGATGCCGTTCTCTTGTTCATGCACGGCGCCATGGTCGCCGAGGGCTATGACGATTGCGAGGGCGACACCCTGGAGCGGGTCCGCGCCATCGTCGGGCCCGACGTCACGATCGGCCTCGAGCTGGACCTGCACTGCCACCTGACCGAGACGATGCGGCGGAGCGCCGACATCATCGTGATCTACAAGGAATACCCCCACACCGACATCGTGGACCGCGCCCGCGACCTCTACCCGCTGGTGATGCGCACGGTGGCGAAGAACATCCGCCCGGTGATGGCGTATGCCGATTGCCGGATGGTCAACATGTGGCGCACCACCCGCGAGCCGGTCGCGGGCTTCGTGCGCCGGATGGAGGCCCTGGAGGGCCGGGACGGCATCCTGTCGGTCTCCTTCGGGCACGGCTTCCCATGGGGCGACGTGCCGGATGTCGGCGCCAAGATGCTGGTCGTCGCCGACGGCGATGCCGCCAAGGCGCAGGCGCTCGCGAACGAACTCGCCGGCGCAGTCTGGGCGATGCGCGAGGCGGCGGCGAGCCGCTGCGATACGATCGATGCCGCCATCGACGCCGCGCTCGCCTCCGGCGATCCGCGCCCGATGGTGCTGGCCGACTTCGCGGATAATGCCGGCGCCGGAGCGCCCTCGGACAACACCGCGATCCTGGCGCGGCTGGCCGAGCGCGGTATCAAAGATGTGGCACTCGGGCTGATCTGGGATCCGGGCGCGGTCGGGATCTGCCACGAGGCCGGGCTCGGCGCGTCCTTCGTGCTGCGCATCGGCGGCAAGTGCGGCGTGACCTCGGGCGATCCCGTGGACCTGCGCATCACCGTGCGCGGCCTCTCCGAGGATCACAGCCAGGGCGGCCTCAGCGGCGGCCGGGCCCACCTCGGCCCCGCCGCCTGGGTCGAGGCCGACGGGATCCACGTGGTCCTGACCAATATCCGCCAGCAGGCCTTCGCGCCCGACGCCTTCACGGGGCTGGGGCTGACCCTCGACGACAAGCGGATCGTGGTGGTGAAATCGATGCAGCATTTCTATGCCGCCTTCGCACCGATCGCGAGCGAGGTCCGCTATGTCGCGGCCCGTGGCGCGGTCCCGCCCGATTACGGTGCGATTCCCTACACCAAGCGCTCGGACCGCTACTGGCCCAAGGTTGCCGATCCCTTCGCCGAGGGCGCCCGATGACCCCGGACCTGTCTTTCGATGCCAACGCGATCCTGGCGACGCTGCGTCCTTGGGTGGAATGCGAGAGCCCGACCCACGACGCGGCCGCGGTCAACCGCATGATGGGCCTGGCCGCGCGCGACCTCGCGGTCGCCGGGGCCGCGGTCGAGACCATTCCTGGATCGATGGGCTTGAGCGATTGCGTCCGCGCCCGGTTCCCGCACAGGCATCCTGACCGGCCCGGCATCCTGGTGCTCGGGCATCTCGACACCGTGCATCCCGTCGGCACCCTCGGGAGCCTGCCCTGGCGGATCGAGGGCAACCGTGCCTATGGGCCGGGCATCCTCGACATGAAGGGCGGCAACGTGATCGCGCTCGCGGCGATCCGGGCCCTGGCGGCGTCCCGGATCGAGACGCCGTTGCCGGTGACGTTCCTGTTCACCGGCGACGAGGAGGTCGGCAGCCCCTCGACCCGGGACCTGATCGAGGCCGAGGCTGCCCGCCACGCAATCGTGCTGGTGCCCGAGCCCGGCCAAGCCGACAACGGCGTCGTCACCGGGCGCTACGCCATCGCGCGCTTCGACCTCGAAGCGTTCGGCCGCCCGAGCCATGCTGGCGCGTCCCCGCTTGAGGGCCGCTCGGCGATCCGCGCCATGGCGCGGATGATCCTGGCGATCGACGCCATGTCGGACGCCGACTGTACCTTCTCCACTGGGATCGTCTCGGGCGGGCAATGGGTCAATTGCGTCCCGACCCTGTGCCGCGGCCAAGCGCTGAGCATGGCCAAGCGCCAGGTGGACCTCGACCGGGGGGTCGAGCGGATGCTGGCGCTGACGGGCGAGCAGGACGGCGTCCACTTCTCGGTCACCCGGGGCGTCACCCGGCCGGTCTGGGAGCCGGATGCCGGCTGCATGGCCCTCTACGAGCAGGCGCGTACCTTGAGCGAATCTCTCGGCCAGACCCTGCCCCACCGCAGCGCCGGAGGCGGCTCCGACGGCAACTTCACGGGCGCCAACGGCATCCCGACTCTCGACGGTCTCGGGCCGCTCGGCCAGGGCTACCACACCCTCGACGAGCATGTGCTGATCGAGACGCTGCCCCGGCGGGCGCGCCTGTTCGCGGCTCTGCTGGCCAATCTCGGCGCCGTGGGACAGCCGTGAGCGCGGACCCCGTGACGGTCGTCGTCGCCGGCGCGACCGGCGACCTCGGACTGCGGATCGTGCGGGCCCTTCGGCGCGAGGGTGCGCCTGTGACCGCCATCGTCCGGCCCGGGACCGATCTCGCCCGGACGGCACCGCTCACGGCCCTCGGCGCGCGCATCGTGGAGGCCGGCCCCGGACGCCCGGGCAGCTGGCAGGCAGCCTGCGTTGGCGCCGGCTGCGTGGTTTCGGCGCTCAATGGTCTGAGCGGCACGGTGATCGACGCGCAGACCGCCCTGCTCGAGGGCGCGGTCCGGGCCGGCGTCCCGCGCTTCATCCCGTCCGACTTCGCGATCGATTATGCGAAAACCGCGCCCGGCGGAAACCGCAACCTCGACCTCCGCCGAGCCTTTCAGGCCCGGCTCGACGCCGCGCCGATCCAGGCCACCTCGGTGCTCAGCGGCGCATTCATGGAACTGCTCGACGGGCAGGCCCCGCTGATCCTCCATCGTCCGCACCGGGTGCTCTGCTGGGGCAGCGCCGACCAGATCCTCGATTTCACCACGAAGGACGACACCGCCGCCTTCACGGCCCGGGCAGCCCTGGACCCCGAGGCGCCGCGCTGGCTGCGCGTCGCCGGCGACAGCCTCAGCGCCCGCACGTTGGCCGAGACGGCGGGCGATGTTTTCGGCACCCGCTACCGGCCCCTGCGCGCCGGTGGGCTCGGGACCTTGAGCTTGATGATCCGGGTCGCCCGCACCCTGGCGCCGGGGCGGGGCACGGTGTTCCCGCCCTGGCAGGGCATGCAGTACCTGCGCGACATGTTCGAGGGGCGGGCGCGGCTCACGCCGCTCGACAACGCCCGCTACCCGGACCTGCGCTGGACCACGGTCCAGGCCTTTTTGACGGAGGCCGCGCGGCGACGGGGCCGGTAGCCGACGCCGCGTCGCGGTCAGGCGCGGCCCCAGCCCAGGGTGGCCACCGCCACGGCGCCGATCATCCCCCCGATCGTGCCGCCCCCGAAGAAGCCCGCCATGGCCAGCAGCGGACCCGAGGGCGCCGCCAGCGCGAAGACCAGGGAGCTTCCGACGCAGCCTGCGGTGGCGATCACGGACATCGGGAACCTCATGCAACTATCGGTTGTATAACCGGGGCTGTTTCCATCAGGTTCCCGCCTGCGGGGAGGCGCTGGGTCAGACTGGGTCGACGGGCATCTCCGGAACGCCGGCAGCCTCGATGGCCGCACCTGCCGCGAGGCAGAGATCCTCCCGGTAGCGCGCGGCGACGAGCTGGACGCCGACGGGCGTGCGCCCGACCAGCCCGGTTGTGACGGTGAGCGCCGGAACTCCGATCGGCGCCAGGCCGACCTGCAGGAGGTTCGCCTCGAAGGCGCGTGCGATCCCGACCTCGCCGGTCCGGTCGAGCCCGTCCGGGAACGGCAGCTCGGCGGAGACCGGCACCAGCAACACGGAATGCTCGGCGAGGAACAACGACCAGTCGCGCACGAGCGTCGCGCGACGCGTCAGTGCCTTGGCGATGGCGTCGGGGGCCATCGCTTCCGCGCGCGTACGGAAGTGTTCCAGCAGGTCGATGGCTGCCGGGTCGCCTTCGCGCTCGGCCGCCGCCCGGGCCGCCTCGTAGCCGTCGCCGAGCCAGAGCTGAAGCTGCAAGGCGCTCGCCTCACGGATCGGCGGCATGTCGGCGATCTCGGTCACCGCCCACCCGGCCTCGGCTAGGCGCCGGGCGGCCTCGCGCAGCGCGGCCTCGACCTCGGGCACCACCGCGAGGCCGCCGGGCCGCACGCAGAGCGCAGCCCGGCGCGGCACCGCGGGACCCTCCAGCGGCGCCGGCACCCACCAAGGATCGCGCGGGTCCGGGGCCGCCATCGCGTGGAAAGCGAGGCGCACATCCGCGATGCTGCGGGCCAGCGGACCCGACACCGCCATCAATTGCGGCCCGATCCCGCGCTCCGGCGACGAGGCGTTCCAGGCTGGGATCCGCCCCAGGCTCGGACGGAGCCCGTGAACGCCGCAGGCATAGGCTGGGTAGCGGACGGAGCCGGCGATGTCGGTCCCGTGGGCGACGGCCCCGATCCCGGCCGCCACGGCTGCGCCTGCGCCGCCGGACGAGCCCCCCGGCGTCAAGCCGGGATCGCGGGGATTCCTGGTCTCGCCGTGCAACTGATTGGTGGTGAACCAGCGCAGCGAGAAGGCGGGCGTGTTGGTGCGTCCGAGCAGCACCGCTCCGGCACGCCGGAAATTCGCCACGACGGGGTTGTCGTCGGTAGCCATGAGATCGCGCTGGAGGCGCAGGCCGTTCGTGGTCGCGAAGCCCCGCTGGTCGACATTGACCTTGATCGTCACCGGCACGCCCGCGAGCAGCCCGAGCGTATCGCCTCGAGCGCGGGCGGCGTCGACCGCATCGGCCTGCGACAGCACCTCGTCGGGGCGATGCTCGACCACGGCGTTGATCCGCCCATTGACCGCGTCGAGGCGATCGAGGGCGGCCTGTGCGACCTCCCGGGCCGAGACCTGGCCGCTGCGAATCAGAGCCGACAGGTCGGTCGCGGTCAGACGCCAGAGCTGCATGTGATGTCCCTTTGCCGAGCCCCGCAGGGCGAGATTCGCTTCGGACACGCGCCGAGTCGAGGCGCGACACCGTCCGTCACGGCCTTATTCATTATGCAAGCGCGCGGCCGTTTTTTTAAGCATTGGCCGATCGCGAGTATCGGCAACGGCTTGCCGCATCGCAGCAGAGGAACCTAAGCATTTCGCGGTAGCCGACCCTTGCCAAGCATGGACTGATTGATAACCTCGCCAGCGTTCGCCCGTTCAACCGGCCAAATCTGCGGGAAGGATCAATCTCCTCCGACGAAGACAGACAACCTCCAGAGCAAGGCAGGCTTCCATGGCAGAGATGATTCGCGTCAAGCCGACTCACGACGGCACCTATACGGTCTATCGCGGGACTCTCGCGTTGATCAGCGGGCTGACCCGCCTACAGGCGGAGCGCTATGAGGCCAGTATCAGCCAACAGCGACGGTCCGAGCTCGCCGCTGCGAGCCATTGATGGCCTGGGCCGAGGCCGGCCGCCAGACGGACAGGCCGGTCTCGGTTTCGACGACGCCCCGGGCGTTCAGGTCAAGCTGATCGGTCCGAGGTCGCAGACAGCACCAGCTGCGTCCAGGCCGCGCCGCCGCGCGCTGACCGCGAAACCTTCGCCCGAGCGTGCGATCTCGTACATCAGATAGGACGCCCGCCGCGCCGCGAGCCCGCCATGCCCATCCGGGCGCGCGGACGCCGATGGCGCGCCGATTACCGGTACGGAACGGCCGTCCGGCCCCGGTACAAGGGCGCAGGTGGTGGTGTGGTTGTGGCCGTGGAGGATCAGGTCGGCGCCCGCCCGCGCGATCATCGCCGTGAAGGCGGCGGCGTCCTTCAACTCCCGCCCCGACGACGCGCCCCCCGGTTGGGGCGGGTGGTGGATCATCACCACCCGGAACGGTTTGCCCGGTTCGGTCGCCAGCGCGCGCAATAAAGCTTCGGCCGCGGCGAGTTGCGGCGGTCCGAGGCGGCCGGTGGCCACGAACGGCTTCGTGGGGATCGCGCTCGAGAGGCCGATCAGGGCCACGGGGCCGCGCCGCCTCAGGTAGGGAAAGCGTCCCGACGAGCCTGAATCGTCCCCGGTGTAGCCATGGCAGGCCGCCAGCAACCCCTCCAGGGAGCCACGCACGTAGGCGTCGTGATTCCCCGGCACGAAGCTCACGGTCTCGGGGGGCCCCAGGGCCTCCAGGAAGGTGCGCGCCGTCTCCCACTCGCTCGGCAGGCCGATGTTGCACAGGTCGCCGGTGCAGGCGACATGCGCGGCACCCTGCTGCTTCAGGTCGGCCACCAGGGTTTCGAGCACGGTCATGTCGTGGCTGCGCGAGCGACCACGCCGCCAGTTGGCGTAGCCGGTAGCGCGCTTGCCGATGAGCTGGTGCAGGCGCACGCGGCCCAGTGGGCCGACATGGGGGTCACTGAGATGGGCCAGGCGGAAGATCAAGGCCGACGATCAACGCTGAAGGAGGGCACGGAACGCGCCCGGCATCGCGGTCGCGGGCTCCCGCGTCAAGCGCTGCCGATCAGCATCCCGGCGGCCAGCACCAGCGCGCCGCCCAGCATCACCTGGAGTGCCGCGCGCCAGAACGGCGTCGCCATGAAGCGCGTCCGGATCGCCGCGATGGCGACCAGCTCGACGATCACGACCACGACGGCGAGGCTCGTGGCGAGCAGGAACGGGTTCGGCCAGCCGGGCGGCAGCCGGTCCGGGATCGCGTAGGGCAGCGTATGGCCGAGGCCCCCCAGCGTCGTCATGACCCCGCAGACCAGGCCGCGCATCCACGGGTCGCCCCGTCCGGTGACGCTGCCGTCGTCCGACAGCGCCTCCGTGAAGCCCATGCTGATGCCCGCCCCCACGGAGGCCGCCAGCCCGACCAGGAAGGTCGCGCCGTTATGGCCGGTGGCGAAGGCGGCGGCGAAGATCGGCGCGAGGGTCGAGACCGAACCGTCGATCAGGCCGGCGAGCCCAGGCTGGACGTAGCGCAGCGCGAAATTCCGCCGCGCTTCGGCGGCGTCGATCACGGATTCGAAGGCGGCAGCCATGCTCGGAACTCCTGTTTGGATTTGTTCTAATCTACTGTTTAGAATTGATATAAACAAGCGCGCGGACGGATTTTCGCTGCGATGGCCGCGCTTTCGCCTGGGCCGCTCCGGTGCCGGGCGTGCGATCGCGCCTGTCCGATGGCCGATCGAGTTGCGTTGGCCGAGGCGCGGGGACTAGACCATGGCCGGACTAATCCGCGCTCGCCCCAATCGGGCTGCGCCGCTCCGGCCGCCAAAAGCGTTTCATGAGTCCCGGCAAGCGCATCCTACGCCATCCCGTCGTTCAGCGCGCCCTCGGGCGCCTCGCGGCCGGCTATCTGCGGCTCGTGCAGGCGACGAATCGCTTCGAGGTGCAGGCCGGCGCGGCGGCAAACGGGAGCTCCGACGAATGGATCGGCGCACATGTGCCGCTCATCGCCGGCATGTGGCACGGGCAGCATATCATGATGCCGTTCATGCGACGGCCGAGCGATCGGGTCGCGACGATCATCTCCAAGAATCCGGACGGCAACATCAACACCATCGCGCTGGAGCATCTCGGCGTGCGCGTGATCCGGGCGTCCGGCGCTCGCGGCCGGGACCGGGCGACCGACCTGCGCGCCAAGGGCGGTGCGGAAGGGTTGCGGGCGATGCTGCGGGCCCTGAAGGCCGGCGAGTCGGTGGCGTTCAGCGCCGACGTACCGAAAGTGTCCAGGCGTTGCGATGCCGGGATCCTGACCCTCGCGCGGTTCTCCGGACGCCCGATCGTCCCGGCTGCCGTGGTCACGAGCCGGCATCTGCGCTTCGGATCCTGGGACAGGGCCTGTCTCGGGCTGCCCTTCGGCCGGGGCGCGGTGGTGCTCGGCGAGCCGATCTACGTCGCCCGCGACTGCGCCGGCGAGGAGTTCGAATCGCTCCGGCGCCACCTCGAAGCCGAGATGGACCGCGTGCACGCCCGGGCCTACGCGCTGGTCGGGCGTGCCGACCGGGCGGCGCTCTATCGCAACGGGTCTCCGGCCGCGGCGGCCGCCCCGGTGGGAGACCCCGCGTGAAGCTGCCGTCCGTGACCCTGCCGCTGCTGGCCTACCGGGCCGGCCTGCGCGTCGGTGAGCCGGCGCTGGCCGGGCTCCTCGCGTGGCGCGCGCAGCACGGCAAGGAGGATCCGCTGCGGCTGCCCGAGCGGCGCGGGCTGCCCGGCCGGGCTCGCCCAGTCGGACCGCTCGCCTGGATGCACGGCGCCAGCGTCGGCGAAGTCCTGTCGCTGATCGGGCTTGTCGAGGGCATGATCGCCCGCGGCTTCTCGGTGCTGGTGACCACGGGGACGCGTTCGGCCGCCGAATTGATCGGTGCCCGCCTGCCTCCGGGTGCCGTGCACCAATACGTGCCGCTCGATGCGCCGCGCTGGGTCGCGCGGTTCCTGGACCATTGGCAGCCCGATCTCGCCATCGTGGCCGAATCCGAGATCTGGCCGAACACGATCTTGGAATTGGACGCCCGCGAGATCCCGCTCATCCTGGTCAACGGCCGGATGTCGGAGCGCTCGTTCAAGGGTTGGGAGCGGTGCCCGCGCACCGCCAAGGCGCTGCTCTCCCGGATCGCAATCTGCCTGACGCAGACCCAGGAGGACGGCACGCGCTACGCCAAGCTCGGCGCACCCCGGGTCAGCGTCGCCGGCAACCTGAAATTCGACTCCCAGGTGCCGCCGGTCGATCGCCAGCAACTGGCTTATCTCGACGGCATGGTCGCCGACCGACCGGTCTGGGTCGCTGCGAGCACCCATGAGGGCGAGGACAGCATCGTCGCCTACGCCCATGCCGTGCTGAAGTCGCGATTTCCGAGACTCCTGACGATCCTCGCACCCCGGCATCCGAGCCGCGGCACGGATGCGGCCGAAGCCGCGGCCACCTACGGCCTGCGTAGCGCCCGGCGCTCCAGCGGCGGACGTCCGCATCCGTCCGTCGAAGTGTACGTCGCCGACACGATCGGTGAGATGGGCTTGTTCTACCGCCTCGCCCCGCTGGCGTTCCTCGGCGGCTCCCTGGTTCCGCATGGCGGCCAGAACCCCATCGAGCCGGTTCGCCTCGATACGGCGATCCTGCACGGCGCACACACCGCCAATTTCGATGTGGTCTATCGCGCCCTCGACCGTGCCGGCGCCGCCCTGCCGGTGCGGGACGGGGTCGAGTTGGCCGTCCTGGTCGGCGAACTCTTGGGGGATCCGGCGCGTCTGGCCGGCATGGTGCAGGCCGGCCCCCGGGCGTTGGAGCCGTTCGAGGGTGCGGTCGGCCGAACGCTGGCGGTGCTGGAGCCGTTCGTGGCGCAGATGAAGCTTCAGCGGCTCGACCGCGGCGACCTCGCGCGCCCGCTCATGCGTGCCTGATGAGGCCACCGCGCTTCTGGACGGCGGGAGCCGACCATCCAGCCGCGCGCGCCCTCGCGCCGCTCGGCGCGGCCTATGGAGCGCTGAGCGCCCGGCGCATGAACCGCCCCGGCATCCAGGCGGGCTGCCCGGTCCTGTGCCTCGGGAATTTCACGCTCGGCGGAGCCGGCAAGACGCCTGCCGCGATCGCGGTCGCGACCCTGCTCATCGAACTCGGCCTCAGGCCGGCCTTCCTGTCCCGGGGCTATGGCGGGCGCCTGGCTGGGCCCGTCCGGGTCGATCCGACCAGCCACGGGGCCGCGGATGTCGGCGACGAACCGCTGCTCCTGGCCCGTCATGCGCCGACGGTCGTGTCCCGGGACCGCCCCGCCGGAGCATCGCTGTGCCTGTCGCTCGGTGCCGATGTGATCGTGATGGATGACGGGTTGCAGAATCCGACCCTCGCCAAGGACCTCGCCTGGGCGGTGATCGATGGGGGTGCCGGCATCGGCAACGGCCGGCCGTTCCCGGCGGGGCCCCTGCGCGCACCGCTCGAAGGACAATGGTCCCATGTCGCCGGTCTGATCCTGGTCGGAGACGGGGCTCCCGGCGTCGCGATGGCGCTGGCCGCGGAGCGGCGGGGGCTGCCGGTCCACCGGGCGCGGCTGGTTCCGGATCCGGTCGGCCTGACCGGCCGGCGTTGTCTCGCCTTCGCGGGAATCGGTCGGCCTGAGAAATTCTTCGCGACGCTGCGCGGGACCGGGGCCGTCATCGCGGCTGCTCGGCCGTTTCCGGATCATCATCCCTACCGCGAGGCGGAACTCGCCGCCCTGGCGGCCGAGGCGGACTGTCTCGGTGCGGAACTCGTGACCACCGAGAAGGACGCGGTCCGCCTGCCCGGCGCGTTCGTGGCGCGGGTCCACGTCCAGCCCGTGCGCCTCGTGCCGGACGATCCCGAGGCCCTGCGCGAGCAGATCCGCCGGGCCCTGTGACGCTACGGGCGCCCGGTTTCCTTGAGCCGCGACAGGATCGCCTCGGGTGATACGTAGGCCTCTTGCCGGGCGGCGCTCCAGTAGCGCAATTCGTCCAGCGGGATCGGGTCGCCTGTGACCGCGCAGCGCACGAAGCTGCCCGGCTTGACCACCCGCATCGTGCCGTCCCCATACTGGACGACCGCCTCGCCGTTATGTCCGCGCTCGTAGCGACCCAGCACATCCGCCTCCTGATCGATCCTGCCGCCCTAGATATCGGATCCGCGACAGGGGTCTAGCGGTCTGATCCGCATCACATTTTCCCGAACGCCGGCAAGCATCGCCCGGAATGGTGCACGCTGGCCGCGGATTCAGGTCAGCATCGACGGGGCGGTATCGGTGGCCAGCAGGGCCCGCGCCGCGTCGGAATCGACGTGCATGCGCGCGATCAACGCGTCGGCGCTGTCGAAGCGCTCCTCGCCGCGGATGTAGCCGACGCATTCGATGGCGATCTCCCGTCCGTAGAGGTCCCCGGCGAAATCGAACACGTAGACTTCCAGAAGCGGTGCGCCGTCGTCGAAGGTCGGACGGCGCCCGTAGCTCGCCACGCCGTCGCGGATCTCGCCGGGGCCGAGGCGGACGCGCACCGCGTAGATGCCGTGGGCCAGCCCGCAATCCGGAAGCATCACGTTGGCGGTCGGGAAGCCGAGCTGGCGCCCACGCTTGTCGCCGTGACGGACCTGGCCGAGCACGAACCAGCGGTAGCCGAGCAGCGCGTTGGCCCGGGCGACGTCGCCGGCGGCCAGGGCAGCCCGGATCGCGCTGGACGAGACCGGCTCGGTCTCGCCCGCCAGGGCGACGGGCTCGACGATCCGGCAGCCCAGGCCGGCCTCGCCACAGAGTTCGGCCAGGATCGCCGGCGTGCCCTCGCGGTTGCGTCCGAAATGGAAATCGTGCCCGACCACCACGCCGGACAGCCCCAGAGACCCTCTCAGGAAGTCGAACACGAAGGCGCGGGCGCCCGTGGCGGCAAGCGCCCCGTCGAAGCGGCGCACGACCAACCCGTCGAGGCCGAGATGCGCGAACACGATCTCCTTGGCCGCCAGCGCGGTGAGGCGGAACATCGGCGCATCGGGCGCGAAATAGGCGCGCGGATGCGGCTCGAAGGTCAGCACCGCGGACGGCCGGCCCACCTCGCGCGCCGCCGCCCGGACGTTCTCGACCAGCACGCGGTGGCCACGATGGACGCCGTCGAAATTGCCGATCGCCGCGACCGCTCCGGCGAGGGCCGGTGGGATCGGCGTATCGATGCCGCAAATCGTGAAAGGCCGCATGGCCGGTTTGTCGCCTGAGGCCATCGATTCGGGGTCGGAGACTCGGAAGGGTCGGATGAGAAAGAGGCGCCTGCGCGGTTCGCGTCAGGCCCGACAGCGCCGGACCCTGCCGAAAGCCGTCCGGAGGGTCAAGCGACCTCCCCGCCCTGTAACGACGCAGGGGCGGTCTGCGAAAGACACACCCGCAGATTAACGGCTTCGCAATGCGGCGGCCCTATTTTAAATGCTGTGCAGCGCGGCTATTTTGCGGCGTTAGTGAAGCGTTCATCTTTCCGGGAGCCGCCGCGGCTTCCCGCCGGGCAATACGGAGCAGTTGGTCTATGGCTCTCGATCTGAGCATGCCGATCCTCGTTGTCGACGATTACCAGACGATGGTCCGAATCATTCGTAATCTATTGAAGCAGCTTGGCTTCGAAGAGGTCGATGACGCATCGGATGGTACGGCGGCACTGGCTCGCCTCAAGGACCGCAAGTACGGCCTGGTCATCTCCGACTGGAACATGGAGCCAATGACCGGCTACGAGCTGCTCCGGCACGTGCGGGCCGACGAAAATCTTCGGACGACGCCGTTCATCATGGTGACCGCCGAATCGAAGACTGAGAACGTCATCGCCGCCAAGAAGGCTGGCGTGAACAATTATATCGTCAAGCCGTTCAATGCGGCGACGCTCAAGTCCAAGATCGAGGCGGTCTGCGGGAACTGATGATTTCCGTGGCACGTCCAACGCGCCCTCCGGCAAAGCCGCCGGCACGCCGGAAGGCGCCCAAAAGCGATGCCGCCGGCATCGCTGCTCGCCGATCCCAGGAGGAGAGCATGTCGTCAGCCGCCGCGCGACAGCCCGATATGCGGTTCCGTGAACCGCACGCCGTGATCTCCGAGTTAATCGAGATCGCGGATTACATCGCCCATTTGCGCGAAGAGATCGGTGCGCTCCGGGCGAACGAGATGAGCCGCGACCGGATTCCCATGGCGCATGAGGAACTCGGCAGCGTCGTGGTCGCGACCGCCGGGGCCACCAACACGATCATGGAGGCCGCGGAGGCGATGCTCGGCCTCCCGGACGGGCCTGGCTACCGGGATGCCGTCGAAGAGCGAATCAACACGATCTTCGAAGCCTGCGCCTTCCAGGACATCACCGGCCAGCGCATCGCCAAGGTCGTGGAGGCCCTGCGGCTGTTCGAACAGCGGCTCGCCCGCTTTGTCGGCGCCGTGAAGGCCCGGGATGCATCCTCCACCGACCCGGCCGAAACGGCTCGCCGCGCCCGCGCGGAGGACCTCCTTCTCAACGGCCCCCAGGCCGTCGAGGAAACTCCGTCCCAGAACGACATCGACGCCCTGTTCGCCTGACCGGCTCCGGCTCCGGCCCCGGTCGGTCCGGCGCCCATCGACGCGAGTCGGTTGGGCGGGTTAGATCGCCCTCGGCAACCTGATGCCGAGGGCGGTGTCGAAGGAAAGTTCCGGCCAAGGCATGGCGGCGCAAAACTGGTCTGAGCTGACGACGGACGACCTCAACCGGCGCGACATGCGGCGGGTGATCGCGGTGCTGCCGGTGGCCGCCATCGAGCAGCATGGGCCGCACCTCCCGCTCGGCACCGACGCGATCATCGCCGACGGCTACCTCGACCGTGTGCGCACGCGTGTGCCGCACGACCTCGACGTGCTGCTGCTGCCGGTGCAGGTCATCGGCAAGTCCGATGAACACGACGCGTTTCCCGGCACGCTCTCGCTCGATACCGGGACGGCCCTGGCGGCCTGGACCGGGATCGGCACCGCCATCCATCGCGCCGGCTGCCGCAAGCTGGTGATCGTCACGAGCCACGGCGGCAACAGCGCCCTCATTGATCTCGTGACCAGTGATCTGCGCGCGCGATTCGCCATGGTCGCGGTCACGACGTCCTGGGCCCGGTTCGGCTATCCCGACGGCCTGTTTCCCGCTGACGAGATCGCCCACGGCATCCATGCCGGTGGCATCGAGACCGCACTGATGTTGGCGCTGCGGCCGGATCTGGTGCGGACTGACCGGATCGCGGATTTTCCACCTCGCAGCCGCGCGATGATCCGGGATTTCACCCATCTCCGCGCCGGCCGGCCAGCCGCCTTCGCCTGGAAGGCAGGCGACCTGCACCCGTCCGGAGCCATGGGGGATGCCCGGCTCGGCAGTGCCGAGGCCGGTCACGTTGCCCTCGATCACGGCGCCGCCGCTTTCGTGGAACTACTGCGGGACGTGGCGCGGTTCGAGCTGGATCCGGCGTAACCGGCGCGGACGTGCCGCCGAAAGGTCCGTTACGCGCCGTGCAGCATATGCCGGCGCCGAGAGGCCCGGCCATGAAAGTCGTCGCGTTGATCTCCGTCGCCCTGTTGCTCGCCGCCGGACGTCCGGCCGCGGCGCTCGAGCGGCCCGTCGTCGTCGAACTCTTCACCTCGCAGAGCTGCTCCTCCTGCCCGCCCGCCGAAGCGCTGATCGGGCGGCTCGCGCATGAAGGTGCGGACGTGCTGCCGCTGGCCTTCCACATCACCTACTGGAACCACCTCGACTGGCGCGATCCCTACTCCCTGCCCGTCGCCACCGAGCGGCAGGCTGATTACGCAGCCCGGTTGGGCAGTTCGAACTACACCCCGCAGGCCGTCATCGACGGACGCACGGCCGTTGTCGGCTCCGACGAGGCCGGCCTGCGGGCCGCCGTGGCACAGGCCCGGCGTGCCGGGATGGCGGTCGGAGTTACGCTGTCCCGCGACGGTGCCGGCCTCGCCGCCCGGGTCGGAGCCGGAAGCGGAACAGGCCGGGTCCTGCTAATTGGCTTCGATCCGAGCCATACCAGCCGGGTCTTGCGCGGCGAGAATGCCGGCCGCACGCTCGAACAGGCGAACGTCGTCCGCTCGATCCGGGATCTCGGAGCGTGGTCCGGCGCCGCCATGATGTTCGAGGCCGCTGCACCTGCGGGTGAGACGGCGGCCCTTTTGCTGCAGGCGACCGACGGCCGTATCCTGGGCGCGGCCCGCCTGGGCGAACGCGTCGCCAGCGCCGCGGAGATGCCGCAATGATGCTGGCGATGCCCGGCGTCGCGGGATGCGGATGGGCCCTGGCGCCCGCCTCCAACCCCGCGCTAGACTCCGGCCGTGCCGGGGAATGGATCGGCGGCGGAGCCCGGATGGCGCTCGAAGGTGAATTGGCCGCTCTGATGGCGGCGGCGCAGGGTGGCGACGCGGCCGCATATCGCGCCTTGCTCAAGGCGTGCCTGCCGGTGGTCTCGTCGATCGCCCGTGCGCAGGGCGTGCGCGGCGAGGCCGTGGACGACGTCGTCCAGGACACGCTGATGACCGTGCATCGGGCTCGGGCCAGCTACGATCCCGCGCGGCCGTTCCTGCCGTGGCTGCGCGCCATCACCCAGCGCCGGGCGATCGATCGCCTGCGCCGGACCGGGCGCCGGCCCCGCGAGGTTCACGATCCGATCGCCTACGAGGCGGAGGCCGATCCCGGTCCCGCGCCGGGCCAGGGTCTGGAGGCGCGCGACCGCGCCGCCGCCCTTGCGCGTGCGGTCGCCTCGCTGCCGGACGGGCAACGGCAGGCCGTGGAACATCTCGGCCTGCGGGAGCTGTCGTTGGATGAGACCGCGGCCCTGACCGGGCGCAGCAAGGGCGCGCTCAAGGTCAACCTTCACCGGGCGCTCAAGGCCCTGCGCGCCAACCTGATGCAGGAGCGGCGCTGATGGCCGACTTGGCCGGCCATGACCCGGGTCCGCAGGCCTTCAGCCGCCACGATCGTCTGGTCGAGGATCTCGCTTTCGGCCTGGAGCCGGTGCGGCCGCTGCCCTCCCCGGCCCTGCGTGCAGCCCTGTGGCTGGGTGCGGCGCTGATCGTCGGGCTGGTCCTGGCGAGCCGGATCGATAGCACCGGCTTCATGCAGCGGATGCAGGTGCCGGATCTCGTCTGCGCCGCACTCGGGGCGGTGCTGACGGCGGTCGGCGCCGCCTTCGCGGCCTTCGCCACGAGCGTGCCGGGCCGCTCCCGGGCTTGGGCGTTGATGCCGCTCCCGGCCCTGGCCCTCTGGATCGGGGCGAGCGGTTTCGGCTGCCTGCGTGATTGGATCGCCCCCGGCGCCGACCGGCCGAATCCCCAGGAGGTCGCCGGCTGCTTCAGTTTCCTCGTCTGCGTCTCGGTCCCGCTGTCCGTGCTGATCGTCGTGATGCTGCGCCGCGCCTGCCCGCTGCGGCCGAACCTGACGGCAGCGCTCGGCGGACTCGCGGCCGCAGCGGCGGCGGCGGCATTGCTGATGCCGTTCCATCCGCACGACGCCACCGCGTCGGATCTGCTGATCCACGCCGTCGCCGTGCTCGGTGTGATCGGGCTCAATGGCCTCGCGGGCGGCCGGCTGCTCGGCAGCCGGGTCAACTCGAGCTGAGCGTCAGCGCTCGTCCGGATCCGCCCCCGGCCAAGCCACGATCCGGTCCGGCAACTCGTCGTCGGAGAACTCCTCCTCGTTGCCGGCGAGCCGGCCGCGGATGGAGATGCCGGCCTCGTGCACGCTCGAGGCCCGGCCTGAGACAAGGGGATGCCACGGATAGAGTGGTTCGCCGTCGCGCACGAGCCGATAGCCGCAGGTCGGCGGCAGCCACGGGATCGTCCGCACCGCCTCCGGGGTGAGGCGGACGCAGTCGGGCACGCGCTTCTGCCGGCGGGCATAATCGCGGCAGCGGCAGGTCAGGCCGTCGAGCAGGGTGCAGCCGATATCGGTATGATGGACCTCGCCGGTCTCGTCATCCTCGAGCTTGATCAGGCAGCACCGACCGCACCCGTCGCACAGGCTCTCCCACTCGGACGGCGTCATGGCTTCGAGGGTCTTGGTCCGCCAGAACGGCTCGGCGACCCCGTGGCGCAGCGCCTCGGGCTTGGACATCGGTCAATCTCGCGATCGGGAAGTGTCTGTCTCTGCCCGAGCTGGTGCCGCGGGGCAAGGCGCTGCACCTGCGGCGAATCACGGGACCGCGCAGAGCCTCGCCGACCGTTCCGGATCCTGCTAAGGATGGATACGCCGCGCGGTGTCTCGGCCGCGCGGTGCCATGCCCGCGGCGCGGGCGCTCGATCCTCCGCCGCGAAGGCGCTCGACAAGCCGGGTCCGACAACGTGCGCCTGCCGACGCTCACCGAGATCAAGATCCGCATCGAGCGCGCCGCGCTGGCGTTCGATGCCTGGGTCAATGCCGGCCTCTACGACAGCGGTCGCTCGACCGGCGCGGCCTACGAACGCTTCCAGCGGGTCATGGGCCGGTTCGCCGTCCACGGCTGGAAGCGGATCGCCCTCGACCTGACCAGCGAGGCCGTCACCCTGGGGGCCGGTGGCGCGGTTCTGCTGCTCGCCTTCGCGCAGCCCGCGTTCCAGCTGACCAGCGAGAACTGGCTGAAGCAGCAGGACCTCGCCGTCACGTTCCTGGACCGGTACGGCACCGAGGTCGGCCGGCGCGGCATCAAGCACGACGACTCGCTCAAGCTCGACGAGTTTCCCGACATCATGATCAAGGCGCTGGTCTCCACCGAGGACCGGCGCTTCTACGAGCACTGGGGCATCGACCCGATCGGCACCCTGCGAGCCCTGGTCAACAACTCGCGCGGCGGCGGCGGCACGCAGGGCGGCTCCTCGATCACGCAGCAGCTGGCCAAGAACCTGTTTCTGACCAACGAGCGGTCGCTGGAGCGCAAGATCAACGAGGCATTCCTGGCCCTGTGGCTGGAGAGCCACCTGACCAAGAACGAGATCCTGAAGCTCTACCTCGACCGGGCCTACATGGGCGGCGGGACGTTCGGCGCCGTGGCGGCGGCGGATTACTATTTCGGCAAGCCGTTGAAAGACATCAGCCTGGCCGAGGCGGCCATGCTGGCGGGATTGTTCAAGGCGCCGACGAAATACGCCCCGCACGTCAACCTGCCCGCCGCCCGCGCCCGCGCCGCGGACGTGCTCCACAACATGGTGGAAGCCGGCTTCGTCACGGAAGGGCAGATCCAGACCGCCCTCCGCAACCCGGCGACCCCGGTGACTCGCACCCGCGACATCACCGCCGATTATTACCTCGATTGGGCATTCGGCGAGATCAAGGCCATGGCCGATGCGGGCAAGCTCCGCAACGACCGCGTCCTGACGGTCAAGACACCCCTCGACCTCGCGATCCAGAAGCGGGCCGACGAGGCTGTGGCCGACATCCTGCGCAAGTCCGGCGACGCCTTCGACGTCGACGAGGCCGCCATGGTCATCCTTGATCCCGACGGGGCACTGCGCGCCATGGTTGGCGGCGCCGATTACGGCGAGAGCCAGTTCAATCGCGCCACCGACGCGCTGCGCCAGCCCGGCTCGTCGTTCAAGCCCTACGTCTACTCCGCTGCCCTCCTATCGGGGCTGTTCAAGCCAGAGACCACGGTGGTCGACAGCCCGGTCTGCATCGGCAACTGGTGCCCACAGAATTACGGCCGGTCCTATGCCGGCCGGGTGCCGATGTGGCTCGCCGTGGCGAAATCGATCAACACGATCCCGATCAAGATCTCGATCTCGCTCGGCAAGGCCATGGGTATCAGCCATGAGGCGCGCGCCGCGAAGGCCGGCCGCGCGAAGATCACCGATTTGGCCCACAAGATGGGCATCACCTCGAACCTGATCGACACGGTCTCGATGCCGATCGGCTCCGACGAGGTGACGGTGATCGACCAGGCCGCCGGCTACGCGGTGTTCGCCAACGGCGGCTACAAGGCCAAGCCCTACGCCGCCATGGAGGTCAAGAACTCGTCCGGCGAGGTGATCTACCGCCACGCCGACGAGGCGCCCGATCGGGTGCTCCCGCCCCAGGTCGTCGCCGACATGAACTTCATGCTCAACAAGGTGGTCGAGGAGGGGACCGGCAAGCGCGCTCAGCTCGAGGGCGTGAAGGTCGCCGGTAAGTCCGGCACCACGAACGCCTACCGGGATGCGTGGTTCGTCGGCTACACCGGCAATTACGTCGGCGCGGTCTGGTTCGGGAACGACGACCACACCTCGACCAACAAGCTGACCGGCGGTTCGCTCCCCGCCCAGCTCTGGCACGACGTGATGGAGCCGGCCCACCAGGGCATCGAGATCAAGGGTTTGCCCGGCCTGAAGGAAAGCCCGCGGGCCGCCCAGCAGCAGGCGTCCGGCGGTCCGACCGCACCGATCGATCCGAATGCCAGTGCCTACGGCAAGCTCTCGCGTCGCTCCTTCGAGGTGATCGGCGGCTTGAACGGCCTGTTCCGCACCGTCGAGCGCCCGCCCGCGGGCGACGCGCGGCCGGATGCCGCTGGTGGCGTCGACAAGGCGACCCAGAAGACCGACCGGAAGCCCGGCGACCGGGCCGCGGCACCCCCGGCCCAGCCGCGCGAGGTCGCCGAGGGCGCACGGTCCGTCGGCGGCCGCATCGAGCTGCGGTGACCCAATGAGGTTCGCAATCCCCGCTAGCCCCGGCCGCAGCGCTGCGGCTGGAGAACCCCGTCCCGCGCCGAAGGTCCGGTCCCTCGGCGGCGCCGGCCGGTTCCTCGCCCGTGTCTGGCGCAAGAGCTCGGTCGCCGGCCTCGCGGTCTACGCCCTGGCGCTCGGCGGGGTGCTCGGCCTCGCCAGCGCCGATTGGGCGACGCGGGGCGGCTATCCGTTCGGCGGCGTGCCGGTCGGCGCCTGGACGGCCTGGCCCCGGGCGGGGGCCGGGAATGCCGATCCCTATACCCGTGCCGTCAACGCCCGCCGGGGGGAGATCCCCCTGGCTGTGGGTGAGGGCCTGCTGCTGACCGCGGCGGCCGACGACCAGGGCCAGGCGCTCGACGCGACCTGCGCCTATCGCATCGGCGGCGGGACGCCGCCGGCCAGGGCCTGGACCCTCACGGTCGCGGGTCGCGGTGCGCGCGATCCCGGGCGTCCGGCCATGCGCGAGGGTTTCACCTCCACGGAGGTCCTGCGCTCGGCCGACGGGCGGTTCTCGGTGATCCTCGCCCCCGACGTCCAGCCCGGGAACTGGTTGCCGAGCCCCCGGGACAGCGGGCCTGTGCGCCTGGCCCTGCGCCTTTACGACACGCCGGTCGCCGCCAGCGTCGGATCCCTCGACCGAGCCTCGGTGCCGGCCATCACCCGCCTGGGATGCGCCTCGTGAGTCCGCGCTTCGTCTTCGCCACGCTGATCGGCTTGGTGCTCGCCGGGATCGTGCACATCGCGGCGGTGCTGGCGATCCCGCGTCTGTCCGAGACGGACGCCGTCTCGCGCGCCCGGACCAGCGAGAACCTCGACCACCCGCAGCCGATCTACACGGTCGCCACCGGCGACGACCCCTCTCCGCCCGAGGCGTGGCTGCCGATCCCGGATCCGGCCGTGGCGGTGGGCGTCTGCGCTTACGATCTCGCCGACGGGCCGATGCGCGTCTCTGCGCGGACCGGGCCGCTGTCGTTGTCGCTCGCCGCGCATGCCCGGCGGGGGGCCTTCTACGCGGTGACCGATCAGGCCGCCGTGCGCGGCGCCCTCGATCTCGTGATCCTCACCCGGGCACAGTACGACGAGGCTCTGGCCGACGACGACGAGAATGACCCGAGCCGTGACGTGCGCATCGTCGCGCCGGACACGCGGGGCGTCGTGGTCGTGCGGGTGATCGCCGGCCTGCCGAGCCAGCGACCCGGCGCTAACGCCGCCGTCCAAGCCGTCTCGTGCACCACCGACATGCCTGCGGATGAGTCCGGCGGCAAGGATGCCGGCGGTAAGCCCGCTGGGCGGTAACGCCGGGTCAACTCAATATTTGACGACCAGTGGCGGCGCCTCGGCGACCGGCACGATGGCGGCTTCGAGGCCGCATCGGGCCGCGGCGTCCGCTGGCAGCAGCGGGTCGAGCAGGTTGCGGCGCGCGGCGAGCATGGCCAGCGAGCGCTCGGCCGCGACCGACTCCTTGGCCGGAGCCTGGGCGAAGAGATGCTCCAGGGCATAGCGGTAGCGCGCCAGCCGCAGGCCGGCCTCGATCCGCACCCAGGCGATCAGGCAGCGGTTCTCGGCGACATGCTGGGCTGCGAGGCGGATATCCGCGTCGTCGAGGGTTTTGGCAAAGGGCAAGCTGCGCAGCCGCGCGGCATCCGCGTCGATCACCCGCGCGGCGAGCGCCGTGAAGATCGGGATCAGGCGGGCATCGGCCGTGGCGTCGTCGGCGAGCTGGCGGTAGCGGGAGACCGGGGAGCGCGACGGCTCTGCGGTCAGCGTGTCGTAATAGGCGCCGACCTCGTCGAACCGCCAAGTCGGCGTCGCGTGCGCGCTGGCCAGTCCGAAGAGGGCATCCTGGAATGCCGTGAGGGTGCTGGCCGGCTGGACGAAGCGCCAGGCGCGGTCGCGCAGCGCCTGCTCGTCGTCGGTCAGGCCGGAATCGAGGATCAGCCGGCCGCGATCCCGCGACGAGAAGCTGCCGGTGGTGTCGATCAGTCCATTCCAAACGCCGGTGCGGGGGCGGCCGAAATCGCCGCTCTGCGTGCAGGCGGCGAGCAGCGCCAGCGCGGTGCCGGCGGCCAGGACGATGGTGGCCCTGTGCGCGCGGCTCGCGCGCCTGTGTCCAACGGGTGCGACGCTCGGCCGATGGCGGTCCGGAACAGGCATGATCAAACCGTCGGAAACGTCGCCTGGCCGGGCCGGTCGGCGGCTATCGCTGCGTTCAGGAGGCAAGGCGCTCGTAACGGACGCCCAGGAAGAACAGGATCTCGCCGCGCTGCTCGTCGGTGCGCGGCAATTGGCGGGTCCGGCGCGCGTCGGGCCCGGGGAACGGCAGCAGGACCGCGGGCGGATCCCGCCGAGCGTCGCGTGCCGCATCGTTGGCGGGCATCGGCAGGCGGGTCTGGCCAGTCACCTGCGGCTTGAATGGGGTCATGGTCTCCGGCTCCTGTCGGCGGCTCGAGCGGCAGTGCCCGGGCCCTGCAGAGGGGGTCGGCAAGGGCTACAGAACCCATTCACCATGACGTGGTTAACGGAGTCTTGCCGGATCCCGGCCCGGATCGGGGCGGCATTTTGGCTGGTCTGGCGCGCGAATTGCGATGCGGGTTTCGCCCATGGCGGGCGTTTCCTCCCTTTGACTGGGGCCCTGTCCGTTCTTGGACGGGGCCCTTTTTCTTGGCCGACGATGCGGCCCGGGCGCCACACAGCGGCGAAGCGTGGGCGCGGCGTTGCGCGCGGGGAACCCATGCAGAGCCGTGCCGCTTGCCTACCGCCCAGCGCGACCGATATGCCGGGCGCAAGCGGACGAGCTGACCGCCGCACCGATTTTCCGCGCGACCGAGATTTGAGGACACCGCTGAATGCGACTCGTTCCGGAACGATTCCTGCGCTCCAACCGCCGCTGCGGCCTGGCGACGGGTGCGCTCGTGCTGTTCGCGCTCGCCACCGGCCCGGCCTACGCCCAGCGTGAGGACCAGGGCCTGCAACTCGGCTGCGCCAACGACTATTTCCGTCTCTGCGCCGGCGTCGATCCGAACAGCCAGGACGCCGACCGGTGCATGACGCGCAACCGCAAGCGCCTGTCGCCCGAGTGCCGCTCGGCGATCGGCGACTACGACAAGCGCACCGGCAGCAAGTCGCTGTCGGACGATTGAGCATTTCACCGGTCCAGATACGCGCCGCAGGCGAAGGGCATTTTCGATGGGCCTGACTGTCGCCGTCCAGATGGACCCGATCCAGAACATCCGGATCGCCGGGGACACGACCTTCGCTCTGCTGCTCGAGGCGCAGCGGCGGGGTCATGACCTGATCTACTACACGCCCGACCGGCTCTCGATGCAGGGCCGGCGGGTCACGGCTCGGGTCGAGCGTCTGACGGTCCAGGACGTCGAGGGCGCGCATTTCACGCTCACGCCGCCGGAGCGGATCGACCTCGCCGAGGCGGACGTGGTGCTGATGCGCCAGGATCCGCCGTTCGACATGGCCTACATCACGGCCACCCACATGCTGCAGCGGATCCATCCGGAGACGCTGGTGGTCAACGATCCCTTCGAGGTGCGCAATGCGCCCGAGAAGCTGTTCGTGCTTGATTTTCCCGAGCTGATGCCCCCGACCCTGATCAGCCGCGACAAGGCCGAGATCGAGGCCTTCCGGTTGGAGCACGGCACCGTCGCGATGAAGCCGTTGCACGGGCACGGTGGCGCTGCCGTCTTCAAGGTCACCGAGACGGACCCGAACTTCGGCTCGATGTTCGACCTGTTCGCCACCACCTTCCGGGAGGCTTGGGTGATCCAGCGCTACCTCGACCGGGTGACCGAGGGCGACAAGCGCATCATCCTGGTGGACGGCGTGGCGATGGGCGCGGTCAACCGGGTGCCGGCGGCCAACGACATCCGGTCGAACATGGTGCGCGGCGGGGCCGCCTCGGCTTCGGAGCTGACCGAGCGCGAGCGCGAGATCTGCGCGACGATCGGTCCGGAGCTAGCCCGGCGCGGCCTGATCCTTGTCGGAATCGACGTGATCGACGGACATCTCACCGAGATCAACGTCACCTCCCCCACCGGCATCCGGGCCATCCAGCGGCTCGGCGGCCCGGACCTCTCGGTGGCAGTCTGGGACGCGATCGAATCCCGGGTCGCAGCGCGCAAGGGTGTCTGAAGGGGTGCCGTAGGAAGGCTGTGACTCAGGTCTCCGCCTTCGGCGTGGCGTTGAGTTCGGCCCAGTCGAACTCCTCCTCCAGCAGGAAATAGGCGTCGTCTCCGATGCGGCCCTGCCGCCGCAGCGAGAGAACCGCATTGCGCGCGGCCGCCACCGACCGGCGGCGGGCGGCATCCGAGGGGAGACTCTCGGGAGCAAGGCCCTCCTCGTGGGCCTCGGCCTCTTCGAGGGCCGAGCGGAACTCGGCGCGCAGGGAATCGATCGCCGGCTCGTCACCGGATTCGGCCAAGCTCTCGAGGGCCGCCTTGTAGGCGGCGGCGCGCGCCCAGCCCACTTCCCGGCCAACCGGATCGTCGTCCTCCAGCTTCAGGTGCGCGAGCAGCGGACGCAGGGTCAGGCCCTGAACGATCAGCGTGCCCAAAACCGTGAAAAAGGCGGTGAACACCACGAGGTCCCGGTGCGGGAACTCCATCGGCAGCGCCAGGGCGGCCGCGACCGTGACGATGCCGCGCATCCCGGCCCAGGACAGAGCGAGCCCCGGCCCGAACTTCGCGCGGGCACCGGCCTGACGCAGGCCGAGGCCCTTGAGGCCGGTCGTGGGCAGGACCCAGGCCAGACGGGTCACCACGACGGTGGCGAAGATCGCGGCGGCGAGGAACATCGCCTGCCAGGAATCTGCACCGGTCAGGCGGTCCTGGATCGGATCGATCTGAATGCCGATCAGGATGAAGGCCAGGACGTTGAGGACGAATACCGCCGTGTCCCAGACCGCGTAGGAGATCACCCGGGTGCGCGGGGCCGTGATGCCGGGCGCCCGGCGGGCGACCGTGACCGCGAAGGTGACGATGGTCAGCACCCCCGACATCTCCAGACGCTCCGCGGCGAGCCAGATCCCGAACGCCGCGACGAACTGCATCACGATGGTGCTCGCCGGGTCGGTCACGCGCTTCGTCAGTGCGACGAAGGCCAGGCCCAGGCAGGGTCCGGCGGCCAAACTGGCCACCACGCCGAGCATGAAGGCCGGGGCGACCTCGGCCGGATGAAAGCCGTCCGCCATCGCAGCCGTCACCGCCAGGCGGTAGATGATTAGCGATGCGGCGTCGTTCAGAAGGCTCTCGCCGCGCAGGATCGTGGCGAGCCGGTGTGGCATCGGCGCGTGCTTCAGCACCGCCAGGGCCGCCACGGCGTCGGGCGGCGCGACCACGGCGCCAAGCACGATGCAGGCCGCGATCGGCATGTCGGGCACGATGAGATGGGCCACGAGCGCGACGGCGAGCGTCGTGACCGCCACCGCGCCCACCGCCAACCCGAACACCGCGCGCCAGTTCTCGCGCATGTCCCGCAGGGACGCGTCGAAGCCGGCATCGAGCAGGACGGGGGCGAGGAACAGGGCGAGCGCCAGTTCGGGATCGAGCCGCAGGTTCGGTACCCCGGGCACGAAGGCCAGCGCGACGCCGCCAAGCGCCAGGAACGCCGGGTAAGGCGCACCCAGCCGACGCGCCAGCGCGGCCAAAAGGACGGCGCCGAACAGGACGCCGACAACCCACTCGAAGATTACCATAGCCCTGAAAGAGGGCAGGTCCGCGCCCGTTCCAGGCCGGACGGCTCAGTACTGCACGCTGGCGCGCACCCCGAGCACCACCGCGTTGCGCAAGCGGCGTCCATCCGGGCCGGCTATGCCGGCACCCGGATGGAAGACGTATTGGAGGTCGGGCTGCACCGTGAAGCCCGGAACCACCACGGCTTGGTAGGTCGCCTCCAGCACCGTCTCGGCCCGTCGCCGCGGCGTCGGGACGCCGGTGTAGAGGATCGTGTCCCGGTCGGCCCGGTGGGCGTCGTCGCTGATCCGGGCATGAGCGAGGCTGACCCCGACGGTGTCGTCGTCGCGGCCGTCGAACAGGCCCTTGTAGGCGAGGCCGGCATCGACGTAGGCGTCGATCAGGCTTGAGCGGGTCGGCGAGTAGGCGGTGCGCACGAAGAAGCCGAGGCCCTCGTCGTCCTTGCCGGATTCCCGGTACAGGGTCTGGTCGTAGATGCCGTAGAATCCGGCATTGCCGCGCAGGGGGCGGCCGATGCCGGTGGCGTTCGGGTCGGCCAGCGGCACCCCGGTGATGTCAAAGCGCAGGCTGTCGAACCGGCCGAAATGCTGCCAGCCGCCGAACGTGATGTCGCCGGGCAGGCCTTTGGCTCCCGGCTCGATATTGAACGCGTAGGTCGCCTCGGCGACGATCAGGGCCGGGTCGTTGGTCCGGAAGTTCGTGCCGGTACGGTTCAGTCGCTGCGCCTCCGGATCCGGGCCTGGCCGGTTCGCCCCCGCGGGATCGCCATCGTAGAGCCCGACCTGAAGGGAGAAACCATTGCCCGGCGCGTACTTCGCGCGGATCGCGGGCGCCGAGAGCGGATAAGCCGGACCGCCGCTCGGCAGGTCGAGCCCGGTGATGGCCGGCCAGCCGAAGGTGGAGTTCACGAACAAAGTCGCGGTCTGGCTGACGAAGAACTCGGTGTCGGCCGCCTGCTGGCCGATCCGGAGGCCGAGCTGCCCGTCCATCAGGCTCTGATCGAACCACAGCACGTACAGCCGGCTCGACGGCAGCGCCTCGATCACGCTCGTGGTGAGCAGGTCGCCGACATAGTAGCGCGACAAGCCGGTGCCGTGGATGAAGTAGGCGTTGGCGTGGATCGTCGCGCCCTCCCAGCCGGCCAGCCGGTCGAGATCGAGGTTGAGCCGCAGGTTCAGGCGATCCTCGACGATCGCCCCCTGACGAAGACCGCCGGTCGGGTTGCCCAATAGGTCGGCGATGTAGGTGACACTGTACTCGATGCCACGCGCTTTCAGCACCGGGCGCAGCCCCAGGGGATCGCCAAGCGCGCCCAGCGACGGCTCGATCGACCGGACATAGCCGCCGGACGCCTGGCTGGTGCTCTCCGGCTGCGAGACCGAGATCCGCGGATCGGCGCCCGCACCCTCGTAGACGGTCCGCACCCGCTGCTGCGCCGCGGCCGGCAGGGTGGCCAAGGTGAGGCCGAGGGCCAACGGAGGCAAAATCTTGAACGACATCGGCCGCTTCTGCGCGATGGGCATCGGCGTTCCTAGCATGGGACGGGCGTGGCGAACCGTGGTCCCTTGCAGCGGCCGCAGACTTGCCTAACGCTGCGGCTGGAACACCACAGGATCTTCGATGCTCGAGACCCCCGTCTTCTCCGACAGCGCTGTTGCGGCCCCTCACCATCTCGCGGCCTCGGCCGGCCGGACCGTGCTGGCACAGGGCGGCAACGCCATCGAGGCGATGGTGGCGATGGCGGCCTCGATCGCCGTGGTCTACCCGCACATGAACAGCATCGGCGGCGATGGATTCTGGCTGGTTCGCGAGCGCGGCGGCCGGGTGCGCGGCATCGAGGCATGCGGGCCTGCCGGGCGCCTCGCGACGATCCAGCGCTACCGTGAAAAGGGCTACGATACGATCCCGTCGCGCGGCCCCGACGCCATGGTGACGGTGGCCGGCGCGGTCGGCGGCTGGGACCTCGCTCTGGCGCTGTCCAAGGCGCTCGGCGGCCGCCTGCCCCTGGACGTGTTGCTCGCCGACGCGATCACCCAGGCCCGCGACGGTGTCCCGGTCTCACCTAGCGAGGAGCGCTACAAGCCGCAACCGGGCGACACCTTGCATGAGGCCCCGGACTTCGCCGCGACCTTTCTTAACGACGGCAAGCCCTACCGGGCGGGCGAGATCCGCAAGCTCTCGGCCCTCGGGGCGACCCTCGAGCAGCTCGCACATGCCGGGCTGGACGACTTTTATCGAGGCGATGTCGCCCACGAGATCGGCGCCGACCTGGAACGCCTCGACGCGCCGGTGACCCGGGCCGACCTCAAGGCCTACCAGGCGGTCGAGCGCAGGCCCTTGGCGATGCGTCGGCGCGACGCCACGCTGTTCAACTTCCCGCCCCCGACCCAGGGGCTCGCGGCCTTGATCATCCTCGGCCTGTTCGACCGCCTGAATGTCGCCACCCCGGAGAGCACGGCGCATTATCACGGGCTGATCGAGGCGACGAAGCGCGCCTTCGCGATCCGCGACCGGGTGGTGACCGATTTCGGCCGCCTGCGGCACGACATGGAGGAGTTCCTGGTGCCGGCTTTCCTCGCCACGGAAGCCGCGCGTATCGACATGAAGCGCGCCGCAACGGTTCCCTTGCGCGATTCCCCCGGCGACACCGTCTGGATGGGGGCGATCGACCGCGACGGGCTGGCGGTCTCGTACATCCAGTCGGTCTACTGGGAATACGGTTCCGGGGTGGTTCTGCCGCGCACCGGCATCGACTGGCTCAACCGGGGCGTCTCGTTCTCCCTCGACCCGGACGCCGTGAACCCGCTGGAGCCCGGGCGGCGCCCGTTCCACACCCTGATCCCGGCGCTGGCCTGTTTCGATGACGGCCGGGTCATGGCCTACGGAGCGATGGGCGGCGACGGCCAACCGCAATTTCAGGCGCAGATCTTCTGCCGCTACGCCGATTACGGGTTTTCCGTCGCCGATGCGGTCGATGCCCCCCGGCTGCTCTACGGCCGGACCTGGGGCGCGCCCTCGCTCAGCGTGAAGGTGGAGGATCGGTTCGATCCGGCGATCCTGTCGGCTCTGGAGCGCATGGGCCACCAGATCGAGCCGGTCGGCGTACCCTACAGCGACACGCTGGGCCATGCCGGCATGCTCGTCCGCCGGGCCCGCGATGGGCGGATCGAGGCGATGCACGACCCGCGTTCCGACGGCGGGGCGTTGGGGTTCTGAATCGAAACCGATTCTGCGGCAGCGAACTGCGACCCGGGATCCAGCACGCGGTGACGCGAAGCGGCCGAGGGTTAGCGCGTCGTTTCGCGATTGGACCGCTCCGCGGCTCTGGCTCCCGGATCACCGTCCGCTGACATTCCGGGCGGCCCGGAAAAGGGGCGCGCTTCATCCGGGGACGGTGCAGGCCGCCGCAGGCACTCCGACAGGAAGCCCGTGTGATCGTGCAGGTCGTCAGCTTGCCTGGACCAGCCAGCAGGAGGCGCGCAGACTGACGATACCGCCCTCCGCGTGCGGGTGCAGGGCCGCGGTGACGGCGGCCTCGGCCCGGGCACGCAGATCTGGCTCGGCCTCGCGGAGGAGACGCGCGGTCGGCCCGAGATTGAGCGCGACATGGGCGGCGGCCTCCGCCGCCTCTGTTTCGCTGGCGCCGCGGCCGAGCACCACGTCCCGGTCGATCGCGTCACAGGTCACGGTCCCGAAACCTGCGCCGCGCAGCAGCGCGACCAGCCGCTCATGGTCGGCGAAGCGGAACGGACCGGGCGTATCCGGTTGCGGCGGCGGCGGGATCTCGGGCAGGAGCGGCAGCACCGCATCGCGCGGCACCGTCACCCAAAGGTTCTCCGGCAGCGCCCGCCAGCACAGGAAGGTCAGCCGTCCCTCGGGCTGGAGCATCCGGCGGATGTTGGCGAAGGCGTGGGCCGACTCCGGAAAGAACATCACGCCGAACCGTGACAAGGCCTGCTGATAGGTTCCGAGAGCGGCGTTCTCCACGTCCGCCTCGACGAACCGGATCGGCGCGGCACCGGGTGGTTCCGCCTCGGCCCGGTCCTGGGCGACCGCGAGCAGCGGCGCCGAGATGTCCGCGCCGGTCACGCTCCCTTGCGGACCGACCCGGCGGGCGGCCTCCAGCGTCGTGGTGCCCGAGCCGCAGCCGATATCGAGCACGGATTGCCCCGGCTGGAGCGTCAGGCGCGCGAACAGCGCCTCGGTGAGCGGTGCGAACACCGCGTCGAGCACCGCCTGATTGCGGGCCCAGCGGGTGCCGACCTCGCCGTTCCAGTATTCCGTCTGGGTGATGTCGCCGGCCATCGTCGTGTTCCCTCAGGCCGACGTGACGGCGACCGACAACGCGGGTTTGTGGTTCAGGGTCTGGAACACGACGCAGTAGCGCTCGGTCAGCTTGAGCAGGTCTGCGAGTTTGTCCTCCGAGGCGTCGGTATCCAGAATGAAGAACAGCCGAATGCTACGGAAGCCCACAGGCGCATCCTTATCGACGCCGAGCGTTCCGCGAAAATCGAGGTCGCCCTCCGCATGAACGGTGCCGGAGCGCAGCGGAATCGCGAGCGCCGTCGCCACTGCCTTGAGGGTCACGCCCGCGCACGCGACCAGCGCTTCGAGCAGCATGTCCCCGGAGCACAGTTCGAGGCCGGAGCCGCCGGTCGCCGGGTGGAGCCCGGCTTCCGCGATGGCGCGGCCGGTCTCGACCTTGCAGGCGATCTTGGTGTCGTCGAGGGTACCCCGCGCCTTCAGGGTGATCACCGCCGAATCCGGCGCCGTGCGGTACTGGTCCTTGATCGGAGCCTGGAGGGCTCGCAGAGCGGTGGCGTCCATGGCGTCGTCCTCAGGGTTGATCTGTGCCGGCCGGCTCCTCTTGTGCGGGAGCGTCGGCGACGAGGTATAGGGTCGGCGCTCAGGGACGGGAAGCGCGGCCGGTCAGCGCCGCTACCGCGTCGGCCAGGGCGTCGACCTGCGCATCCGTGTGGGCCGCCGAGAACGCGACCCGCAGCCGCGCGGTCCCGGCCGGTACGGTCGGGGGGCGGATGGCCACGACCAGGAAGCCGGCAGCCTCCAGGGCCGTAGAGATTTCGAGCGCCGCCTGCGCGTCGCCGACCAGGACCGGCACCACGGCGCTCTCGGCTTCGGGCAAGCCGAGGCGGGCGGTGAAGCGTTGGGCCAGCGCCAGCGGCCGGGCGCGCCGGGCCGGTTCCTCCTCCAGGATCGCCAGCGCTTCCAGGGCTGCAGCGGCCGAGGCCGGGGGTAGGCCGGTGGTGTAGACGAAGCTCCGGGCGCGGCTCGTCATCAGGTCGATCACCGGCCGCGAGGCGCAGAGATAGCCGCCGTAAGAGCCGAGCGCCTTCGACAGCGTGCCCATTTCCATTGGTGCCCGCGGCCCGTCCTCGACCACCCCGATCCCGTGGGCGTCGTCGACCAGCGTCCAGGCGTCGAAGGCTTCCGCGACACCCAGCAGATCGCCGAGCGGCGCCCGGTCGCCATCCATGCTGAACACCCGCTCGGTCAAGACGAGGGCGCGGGCGTGGTGCGGGCGGTGCGCCGCGAGCTTGTCCGCGAGGTCGGCCGGATCGTTGTGTCGAAAGGTCAGCACTGCGGCGCCCGACAGCCGCGCCCCCGCCCACATGCAGGCATGGGAGAGTTCATCAAGCACCACGACGTCGCCGCGCCCAGCCAGCGCCGGGGTGATGCCGAGATTGGCGAGATAGCCGCTGCCGAACACCAGGGCGGCTTCGGCGCCCTTGTGGCGGGCGAGTCCCTCTTCCAGGGCGCCCAGATAGGGGTGGTCGCCGGTGACGAGGCGCGAGCCGCCCGCCCCGGCCCCATAGCGGCCGGCCGCCTCTTGCGCGGCGGCGATCACCCGCGGGTGATGCGACAGTCCGAGATAGTCGTTGCATGAGAACGAGACGAGCGCCCTGCCCCGGCGCGACGCCGCGGCTCCGGTGCCGCGCTCGGTTGGCGTGAGCCGCCGCCGCAGGCTGCCGGCTTCCAGCGCGTCGAGTTTGGTGCGGGCGAAGGCGTCGAGGCTGTCCATCAGGTGCGTGATGGGGCCGCGGGGGCGGTGGATGTCAAGGTAGCGACCGGCGCGGAGCTGCGGAAGTTGCGCGTGGGGTACTCGGAGCGCCCCGGCGTGGCGTCCCTCGTCAGCACAGAACAAATACTGCTCGCGATTCGCCTGTCTTACCGCCGCCGGCGGACATAGCGGCTTCAGTCCGTTCACACGCCGGATCGCGCGTCTGCTTGACCACTCCGGCCTTGCCGCCCATCCCTCCGCCATGACGTCCGATCGACCGTTGAAACAGACTCTCTGGCGCCCCTACACGCAGATGGGCGTGGCCGCTCCGCCCCTGGAGGCGGTGGCGACGCATGGCAGCCGCATCGTGCTGGCCGATGGCCGCGAGCTGGTGGATGGGATCGCGTCCTGGTGGACGGCCGTGCACGGCTACAACCATCCCCACATCGCCTGGTCCGTGGCCGACCAGCTGGCGCGGATGCCGCACGTGATGTTCGGCGGCCTGACCCATGCCCCGGCGGAGCGGCTGGCGTCACGGCTCTCCGCGCTGTTGCCAGGGGATCTCGACCACGTGTTCCTGAGCGATTCGGGCTCGGTCGCCGTCGAGGTCGCGTTGAAGATGTCCGCCCAAATGTGGCTCAATCGCGGGGTGAGCGGCCGGACGAAAGTGCTGGCCTTCCGGGGCGGCTATCACGGCGACACGATGGGCGCGATGTCGGTCTGCGACCCCGAGGAGGGCATGCATCGCCGCTTCGGCGCCTACCTGCCCAGCCAGGTGTTCTGTGACCTGCCGCGGAGCCTGGTCGAGACGGAGGCGCTGGATGCGGCTCTGGCCGCCCACCGCGAGACGCTGGTAGCCGTGATCGTCGAACCCCTCGTCCAGGGTGCGGGTGGGATGGTCCTGCACCCGCCGGAGGTGCTGGCGACCGTCGCCCGCCTCGCTCGCCGGCACGGCCTGCCGTTGATCGCCGACGAGATCTTCACCGGATTCGGGCGCACCGGCAGCCTGTTCGCCTTCGAGCAGGCCGGGATCGTGCCGGACATCCTGTGCCTGTCGAAGGCGCTCACCGGCGGCACCATGGCGCTGGCGGCCACGGTCGCCCGGACGGAGGTGTTCGAGGCGTTCTGGTCCGAGGATCCGGCGGCAGCGTTGATGCACGGCCCGACCTTCATGGCCAATCCGCTGGCCTGCGCGGCGGCCAATGCCAGCCTCGACCTGTTCGCGACCGAGCCGCGCCTCGAACAGGCCGGTGCCATCGCCCGCCGGCTCGCGGATGGGCTGTCCGGCCTGAAGGGACTGCCCGGCGTGGCGGATGTCCGGGTCCTGGGTGCCCTCGGGGCGGTACAGTTCACCGCGCCGCCCGACCTCGCCGCCCTCAAGGCGGGCTTCCTCGACCGGGACGTCTGGGTGCGGCCGTTCGGCGACATTGTCTATCTCACCCCGGCCTTGACCATTCCGGACGCCGATCTCGACCGACTGATCGAAGCGGTCGTCGACGTCGTATCCGAGCAGGCCGCTGCGCTCGCCTGAGCGCATCCGCGACACGATCCCGCGAGCCGTCGCCACGCCGCCCTGCAACCTGGAACCGTTTCTGCCGTTGGCTCACCGCTGACAACGCGTGCGGCGGCCCTCGCGGTCGGACGCTGCCGGAGGGAGTACACAGTGGCGAGCGAGCAGACGGTTTCGGGCGGCGATCGGCCGGTGATCCTCCTCGTCGAGGACGAGGCGCTGACGATCATGGACCTCGGGGACGTGCTGGAGGATGGCGGTTACGACACGGTGCAATGTGCCTCCGCCGAGCGGGCGCTCAGCATCCTGCAGGCGCGGCCTGACATCTGTGGCCTGGTGACGGACGTCCAGCTCTCGGGAAAGACCGACGGCTTCGACCTGGCGAGCGCGGTGGCCGAGGCCCGCCCGCAACTGCCGATTCTCATCGTGTCCGGGCGGGCCGCGCCCGATCCGGCCCGGATGCCCGCCCATGCCGACTTCATCGCCCGTCCGTGCACGGGCGAGGACATCCTTGACCGGCTGAAGCGCTTGATGCCCTGTTGAGTGCAGGGCGTTTTCGGCCCCCGTCATCGCACCGTCACCCGCGCGCGCCACAGGAAACCGGGCGGCCTTGGGACGGGAGTGGACGGTGCAGGTTCAGGATGGTCCGGCGGCCGCCGGCATAGATGCGGGCGCTCCGGTGGGCGACAAGCAGAAACGTGAGCGCGAGACCAAGGACGCGGGTGCGTCCGAAGGTTCGTCCAAGAAGATGCGGCCACCTGGCGTGCGCAGCGTCGGCTGGGCCCTGGTGCAGGCTGCGCGCCTGCACCGCGCCCGTACCGGTGACCGGCTGGCCAAGCTCGGCCTGTTCGCCGGACAGGAGCAGGTGGTCCAGGCGCTCGCCGCCGCCGGCACCATGACGATGGGCGACCTCGCCGCCCTCCTGCGGGTCCGCCCGCCGACCGCGTCCAAGACGGTTACCCGGCTCGCGGCTCTGGGGATCGTGGAGCGCCGGGCCGAATCGGGAGATGGCCGCGTCGTGCGGGTGCAGCTCACCGAGGCCGGCCTGGCGAAGGCCGAGGCCATCGAGCGGATCCAGGAGGATGTCGAGGCCGAGCTGCTCGACCATCTCGACAAGACCGACCGGCGCCGCCTCCGCAAGCTCCTCCGCAAGGCCGCCCGCGGCCTCGCCGAGGCGGCCGGCGCCTCCGGCCAGCTCACCGATGTCGACGCGGAGATCGATGCAGAGGCCGAAGACGAGGTCGAGGCGATCCCGGTCTGACGGGCTGCCGGCTCAGGCCGCCTGGCGCCAGGCCGGGAACGGGTCCGGCAAGTCGCGATAGGCTTTGGGGTCGAACGTCTCCGCGTCGTCGGTCGCCACGAGGCACGCATCCAGGGCTTCGGTGAGTGCGTCCCAGTCCATCCCGGTGCCGATGAAGACCAATTCCTGGCGCCGGTCGCCCCAGACCTCGCTCCAGACCGCGTCGAGGCGCTCCCGGAACTCGGGCGCTTCCGGCCAGCGTCGGCGCGGCACTGCCGACCACCAGAAGCCCATGGCCGAGACCCGCGCCACGGCGCCGGCCAGCGAGAAATTCCCGACCCAGTCCGGCCGCGTCGCCAGCCAGAAATGGCCCTTGGCCCGGATCAGCCCCGGCCAGGTTTCGTTGACAAAAGCGTTGAAGCGCTGCGGATCGAACGGCCGCCGCGCTCGGTAGACGAAGGACGTGATCCCGTATTCCTCGGTTTCTGGCACGTGCTCGTGCGCGCCGTACAGCGCCTTGAACCAGAGCGGATGCTGTTGCGCCTTCTCCTCCTCGAACAGCCCGGTATCGAGGATCGCGTCGAGGGGTGCGCGCCCGTAATCGATTTCAAGGATGCGCGCATCCGCGTTCAGCCCGCGCACCACCGAGCGGACCAGGGCCAGGTGCGCGTCCGAGACGTCGTGCGCCTTGTTGATCACCACCACGTCGGCGAATTCGATCTGCTCCACCAGCAGGTCCACGAGCGTGCGGGTATCCTCCGCCCCCGCCGTTTCGCCGCGCTCGCGCAGGAACGCGGCCGAGCCGTAATCCTTCAGCAGGTTCACGGCATCGACCACCGTCACCATCGTGTCGAGGCGGGCGACGTCCGAGAGCGCGCGCCCGGCCTCGTCCCGGAACGCGAAGGTCGAAGCGATCGGCAGCGGCTCGGCAATCCCGGTGCCTTCGATCAGCAGGTAGTCGAATCGTCCCGCCTCGGACAGGCGCCGGACTTCGTCCAGCAGGTCGTCGCGCAGGGTGCAGCAGATGCAGCCGTTGGTCATCTCGACCAGGGTCTCGTCGGTTCGAGTCAGGCCGGCGCCACCGGCCCGCACGAGGTTGGCGTCGATGTTCACCTCGCTCATGTCGTTGACGATGACGGCGACCCGCCGGCCGTCGCGATTGTTGAGCACGTAATTGAGCAGCGTCGTTTTGCCGGCTCCCAGAAAGCCGGAGAGAACGGTGACGGGAAGGCGTCGATGGAGTTTGGTCATGCCATGATACCAACGTTATAACATTGCATTGTCAACCTTCGGCACACCGTCCCGTCGAAGCCCGCCATTCCGGGTGTTGTAACGATGTAACGTTTCCGAACGATCACGAGAAGCCGGACGATCGGCCCTTGCATCGATCCGCTCCGAAGCCTGAATGAAACGATATAACACTGTGTGAGTTTCGATGACCTCGACGCGACGCCTTGCTTTCCTGGCCGGCACGATTCTGTCGGCGCCCGTCTACGCCGTCCTGTTCGCCGTGCCGGCGCAGGCGCAGAAGGCCGTGGCCCTCGACGAGATCAGCGTCACCAGCCCGAGCCCGATCCAGACCGGCCAGCCTGCGGCCGGACCCGCGGCGCCGCTCCAGACCGGCATTCTCCCGGTGGCCACCAACACGTTCTCGCCGGTCACCGTGGTCACCCAGGACCAGATCGCCCGCGACCAGCCCCGGACCCTGGGGGACGCCCTGTTCGACCGGCCGGGTATCTCGTCCACCACCTACGCGCCGGGCGCAGCCTCGCGGCCGATCATCCGCGGCCTCGACAATGCCCGCGTGCGCATCCAGGAGAACGGTATCGTCAACGGCGGCGTCTCGGATCTCGGCGAGGACCACGCGGTCCCGGTGAACCCTCTGGTCTCCGACCGGATCGAGGTGATCCGCGGACCCGCGACCCTGCGCTACGGCTCCGGTGCCATCGGCGGCGTGGTCTCGGCCGACAACAACCGGGTGCCGACCTTCATCCCGGCGAACGGCGTGCAGGGTCAGGTCACCACGGGCTTCTCCAGCGTCGACAACGGCCGGCTCGGCGCCGCCACCGTGGATGCGGGCGGCGACGGGATTGCGGTTCACGCCGACGGCTTCAGGACCGCCAACGACAGCTACGCGATCCCGGGCGGGATCCAGCGCAACTCCTACAACGAGTCGCAGGGCGGCGCGGTCGGCATCTCGGCGATCGGCGACCGCGGCTTCGTCGGCATCTCGTTCAGCCACTACGACGCGATCTACGCGATCCCGGGCGGCGTCGCCGAGCAGAACCGCACCCGCCTGACCCCGAACCAGGACCGGGTCCTGTCGCGGGGCGAGTACCGGCCGCTCGACGGCCCGTTCGAAGTGATCCGCTACTGGGCGGGATACTCGGTCTACCGCCACAACGAGGTCGGCATCGGCGAGGATGGGATCGAGGGTGTCCAGGCGATCTTCAAGAACCGCGAGGCCGAGGGGCGGCTGGAACTCCAGCACGTCCCGGTCGAGACTCCGTTCGGCGTGCTGACCGGGGCGCTCGGCTTCCAGTCGGACCGGCGGGTGATCAACACCCAGCTCGAATCGTTCCTGCCCAAGACCGAATCCCGGGCCAACGCGGTCTACCTGTTCGAGGAGCTGGAGCTGCGCCCCGGCACGCGGCTGCAGGCGGCCGGCCGCTACGAGGTGGACCGATTGTCGAGCATCGCGGCGCAGTTCCCCGCGGACTACGCCCCGGTCGACGGGCAGGATCCGTTCCAGTACGCCCGGACCCGGCGCTTCGCCCCGAAGAGCGCCAGCATCGGCGCCCTGCAGGACCTGCCCCTCGGCTTCGTGGCGAGCCTCAACGGCTCCTATGTCGAGCGCGGACCCACCGGCTACGAGCTGTTCTCGCAGGGGCCGCACGACGCCACCGCGACCTTCGAGATCGGCAACCCGGACCTCAAGAAGGAACGCGCCCGAACCGTGGAGGCCAGCATCCGCCGGGCCGAGGGCCCGCTGCGCCTCGACGCCACCGGCTACTACACGCGCTACACGGGCTTCATCTACCGCAACTTCACCGGGCTCGCCTGCGACGACGACTTCGCATCCTGCGGCACCGGCACCGAGAATCGGCAGATCGTCTACCAGCAGCAGAACGCCACCTTCTACGGTGCCGAGATCATCGGCCAGTACGACATCCTGCCCGTCGGCAACGGCTTCGCCGGCATCGAGGCCCAATTCGACTTCGTGCGCGCGCAGTTCGACAACGGTACCAACGTGCCGCGCATCCCGCCCTACCGGCTCGGCGGCGGCGTCTACCTGCGGGCCGATGGCTGGTTCGCCCGGGTGAACCTGCTCCATGCCTTCGACCACCAGGCGACCGCCCTGTTCGAGACCCCCACCCCCGGCTACGACGATCTGCGCGCCGAGCTGAGCTACACCAAGGCGGTCGATCCGGCGGTCTACGGGGCGAGCGCGATCACCCTCGGGGTCCAGGGTCGGAACCTGCTCGACGCCGACATCCGCAACTCGACCTCGTTCAAGAAGGACGAGATCCTGCTGCCGGGGCGGAACGTGCGATTGTTCCTGACCGCGCGGTTCTGAGGGCGGGCTGAGACGCCGGCCGCACCGGATATGGTTTCACGCGATGGCCTGCGAGCGCCTCCGTCTGCGCGAGTGCAGCGACGCAACCCAGTAAGGCGCCATCCTCGGACGTGCCGCGCCGCCCTGGGTCGCTTCGTTGCGCGCGTGATGACGGTGAAGGAAGCTCACGGTGGCCTCCGTCTGGACAGCATCGGAGGTTTCGCGCTCCGGAGGTGGTGAACCGGTGTCGGCCGCGGGGCTATAAGCGCGTGGCCCCGATGATTCCGACCGGACGACACCTGCATGGCGAGCGTGACTGCACCGATCCGAGTCGGCCTGATCGGCTACGGCTATGCCGGCAAAACCTTCCACGCGCCGCTGATCCGTGCGGTTCCGGCGCTCGACCTCCGATTGGTCGCTTCGCGGGATAAGGCCAAGGTCCAGGCCGACCTTCCCGGTATGCGCGTCATCGCCGATCCCGGTGCGGTCGCCGCCTCGGACAGCGTCGATCTCGTGGTCATCGCATCCCCCAACGACACGCACGCGCCCCTGGCTCGGATCGCCCTGGCGGCCGGCAAGCACGTCGTCATCGACAAGCCCTTCACCCTCGACCTCGCCGAGGCGCGCAGCCTGGTCGCGCTGGCGCGCCGCCATGGCCGGAGGCTGTCGGTGTTCCACAACCGGCGCTGGGACAGCGACTTCCTCAGCGTCCGAACCGCCATCGCGGACGGGGTCATCGGCAAGGTCCGGCATTTCGAATCGCATTTCGACCGGTTCCGCCCCGGCGTCCGTGACCGGTGGCGGGAGGGGGCCGGACCGGGAAGCGGGATCTGGTACGATCTCGGCCCGCACCTCGTCGACCAGGCGCTCCAGCTCTTCGGTCTGCCGGACCGGGTGACCGCGAACCTGGCTCGGCTGCGCAAAGGTGCGCTGTCCGACGATTGGGCCCACGTGGTGCTGGACTATCCGGACGTGCGCGTGGTCCTGCACGCCAGCATGGTGGTCGCCGGTGGATCGCCCCGTTTCGTCGTCCACGGCGAGGGCGGCAGCCTCGTCAAGCAACACCTCGACGGACAGGAGCAGCAGCTTCTCGCCGGCATGGCTCCGGGCGCCCCGGGTTGGGGCCAGGATTCGGACGGGATCGCGGTCCATGACGGGCGCGGCAGCGTGAGGCGCCTGCCCGCATTGGCCGGGGACCAGCGCCGGTTCTACCAAGACGTGGCTCACGGGATCTCCCGGGGCGCCGTCGACCATACGCCGGCGCTGGAGGCCCTCCAGGTGATGGCCTGCATCGACGCGGCTTTGACCTCGGCGCGGACCGGGACGACGGTGGCGCTGCCGCTCGTGCCGGAGGAGCGATCCGCATCCCAGTTCGCGGAGGATGACCTGGCATCGCCACACGTCTGAGGTCGAAGGGCGCAGGCGAACGCAAGTCGCGGCGGTTCACCTGGACGCGGTTCTTCGAGGCGGCAGAGCGTTAGGCAGCCGTCCACCGAGCAACCGCCCCGTCATCCGGGCTCCGCTCCGCGGCCCTGGACTGCCGGGGCGGTTGCCAAGAGCTGCCCCATTCCGCTCAGCGAGCCCGCGTCGAAACAGTCCGGCCGAGGCGCCGCCAGCCCGCGACGATCCCGGTGACCGCGATCCCGGCGGCGAGCAGGTTCAGGAGCCACTGCGCCGCGTTGCGCAGGGCGGCCCGTCCGCTCAGAAACGGGAAGTCGAGGCGGTGGGGCGCATCGAACAGCCAACGGTTGATGCGACCCGAGCGGTCGAGGCGCTGCAGGATGGTGCCGTCGCGCGGGTCGATATGGAGCCAGGTTGCGTCCGGATCGTCGAAGCGCAGGCGCAGAACCGGCAGGGGACGCGGGTCCACCCCATGCGGATACCAGTAGGCATCGTACGCCCCGAGCAGGCCCGCTGCCCGTAGATGTCCCATGGGGATCGCGTCCGCGGCGGCGGCGGCCAGGGCCGCCGCGTCCGGACCGGGGCCGCCGTCCGGTGCGACAGCGCGGGGGCCGTCCACCGCCTCGGCGACCACCCACCAGCGACCGCCGACCGTGGTGAAGCGCAGCGACCGGGTGTCCGGGCCGGCGAGATCGCGCAGCCGCCCGACATCGAGCCCGAGCGGTCCCGGCGTTCCAGCGTAGGCGCTGCGCAGCGCGGTCGGCGGCGCGCTCGATGCGAACCAGCGGTTCGGGTTCATGGAGATCCAGCCGCTCAGGATGAACGCCCCGAGCCCCAGCCCGCCCGCTAGGCCGAACAGGTGGTGCCAGCGCGCCAGCCCGCGATAGGGCGTGACGGCGCCGTGCGCATAGCGGCGGCGCAGGCGCAGGCGCCAGATCCCGACGACCAAGCCGCTGACCGCCCCGAGGGCGGCGAATCCGGAGAGCCAGAGCAGCACTGTCCGCCACAGCTCCGCCCGGGCGCGCAGCGGCGTCAGGTAGATCCAGTGCGGCACCGAACCGAGCCAGTTCCAGGCCCGCTCGAACCGGGTCGTGTCGAGGGCGATCCCCCCGTTTACCGCGGAGACGTAGAGCTCGGTCCCCTCCGGGTCATCGAAGACGACCTTGTGGAACGGCCGGAGCGGGTCGTAGCGAGCGGTCACAGTCCACTGGTCCCGCTCGACCGGATCGACGCGGGCATCCGGCCGATCCCCGGCGGCGAGCCGCAAGGCCGCCTCCGCACCAACCGGGCCGAGCCGCGCGCCGGTACGGCCCGATACGGTCGCCCGCCCCCCGTCGCGGCCTGTGATCCGGTAGACCGGCTCGGCACCGCGCATCTCCAGCGCGAACGCCGCCGGCACGCCCGCAAGGTCGCCGGCGGCGAGCGCCGCGTCCGGCGGGACCGCGACGGTCTCCCAGACGATCGGGGCGAGGCGCGCGAGGCGCTCGGCCGCTGTGAGTGCCGGGAACGGCACGTAGAGCATCACCAGTCCGGAGCCGATCCACAGGGCGAAGATCAGGGCCGTGGCGATCCCGGCTCAGCGGTGGAACAGCAGCAGCCAGCGACGCGCGGCTTTGCCGACCCGCTGCCTCACCAAGTCACCGTGTAGGCGACTTCCATCGAGCGCGGCCGGCCGAGCAGCCAGTTGGTGCCGACCCCGTTCACGGCATTGCCGCTGATCGCGTAAACCTTGTCGAACAGGTTGTAGACCCGCAGGCTCAGGCGCGAATCCGCCGTCACCTGATGGTCGAGCACGAGGTTGACGAGGTTGTAGGCCGGGCGCCGGGCCGTGTTGGAGAAGTCGCTGTAGACCTGGCCGACGTTCTGGAGCCCCACGCGTGCCGTCCAGGCGCGGGCAAAGTCCCAGGTCAGCCACAGGTTGGCGACCCGCTCGGGCACGTCGATCGGCTGGTTGCCGGCATACGAGACGGTCGCGCCGTTCACGCTCTGATTGAACGTATCGTATTGCGCGTGCAGGAGCGCGAGGTTGCCGTCCAGCCGCCAGCCCGGGGCGAGGTGCCAGCCAAGCGCCAGCTCGAAGCCCTGCGAGGATTGCTGGCCGACCTGGGTCGACACGGTCGGCTGACCCGGCACGGTCGAGATCAGGTTGTCCTTGACGATCCGGTATCCGGCAACCGTCCATTCCAGTGCGCCGTCGAATGCGAGGCCCTTGGCGCCGATTTCGACCTGCGTGCCGGTGGCGAGCTGGAACCCTGAGAGCGACTGCGTCAGGGTGATGAGGCTGTTCACCGGGTCGGTCGCGAAGCTGTACTGGGCGTAGAGCGCGTTGTCCGGCGTCGGGTTGTAGACCAGCCCGAACCGGTAGCCGAGCGCCTGATAGGTTTTCTCGAACTGTGATCCGCTCTGCAAATCCTCGCGACGGAGCGTCGGCACGTCCAGGCGCACGCCGGTGAGGAACGAGAGCTTGTCCGACAGGATCACCCGGTCCTCGGCGAAGACCGAGGCCTGGCTGGTCTGTGTCGCGTAGGCCGGCTGCGCCCGCCCGTTCTGCGGGAAGTATCCTGGATCGTAGCCTATCAGCGGCACGCTGGTGGTCTGGTCGAAGGTGAAATTGTTCGTGTGGCGGAAGTCGATGTGGTTCACGTCGAACCCGACCGCGAACGCGTTCGGCAGGCCGAACAGGTTGCCCTTGACGCTCGCGTCCAGGCGATTCCCGACCTGTTCCTGGCTGTGGTAGATCTCGGTGTAGCTGCCCCGGTCGACCAGCCCGGTGCCGCGGTTGTAGGTGTATTGCTCGGTATCGAGCCAATGCCGCCGGCTGGTGAGCCGATAGGCCGTATTGCGCACGATGATGTCGTCCGAGGGCGTCCACTCGGTCTTGAACTGGGTCCAGTTATCCGACCAGGTAATCTTCGCGTCGCGGACGTTGTAGTTGTTGAACCGGATCAGGTCCGGGATCCTACCCTCGACCAGGGGCGTGCCCCAGTAGCGCGCCGGCTCCTGGTAGCCGAGGTCGTGGCTCACCGTGACGGCGAGGTCCGGGCTCGGCTGGAACAGCAGGGCGGCCGAGACGGCGAGGTTGCGGAAATCGCCCTCCGGCCGGATCCAGCCATCCGCGCGGTTGCCGCTGACGTTGAGGCGGTACGCGAAGGTGTCGCCGAATTCCTCGCGCCCGAGCGCCCCGCCCGAATCCAGCGCCAGCCGCGCGACGCCGTCGGTGCCGATCACCGCGCGCGCGGTGTTGATCGGCGCGAAGACCGGCTTCTTCGGCACCACGTTGATCACGCCGCCAATGGCGCCGTCGCCGTAGAGCACCGAGGACGGGCCGCGCAGCACCTCGATACGCTCGACGTTCCAGGTGTCGAACGGGAACGTGACCGTGTTGGCCCCGACATAGAAGCGTGTGCCGTCGTAGAGCTGCTGGATCGAGTTCGGGCCCGCGAAACCGCGCGACGTGAAGGCGCCGTTGCCGTTGCCCGGCGCCGCGATCGTGGTGATGCCGGTGGCGTCCTGGGTCACGGCTTCGGCGATCGTGTCCTGGCCGCGCAGCCGTGCGGTCTCGCCCGACACGATATCGACGCTCGCCGGCGTCTCCAGCGGCGTCAGCCCGAGCCGGCTCGCGGTCCGGTCGGGCGTGCGCAGGTTCAGCCCGGTCGGCGCAGCGCGGGTCAGGCTGACGCCGCCCTCCCCCTCGACGGAGAGCTGATCGAGGGTCACGGTTTCCTGGGCTGCGGCCGGGCTTGCCAGGAGCGTGAGCATGGCACCGCAGAGCGGTCTACGCCGGCTGCGACGAGGAAGTTTGGATCGCGACATGGTGAGGATAGGTCCGAGCGCGGCGGCCGCCGGTTCAGATGCCCTAATAGCAATGTAATAACATTACAATTGCGGATGCGTGTCTGATCCGGTCCGGTCCACGCGCGGCGGCCCGGGTGAAGGATCAGGCCGCGTGCAAACGCGGCCGGGATCGGCACGACAAGGGAAAGCATCGGGAACCGGGACGCGGGCGCGCTTGCTGTGGCACGTCACCGCGAACGAGGCCTCGCCGACCGCGCTCGCGCACGGCCGTCTCGACACCCGCCAGGACACCCCGCCTGACGCGTTTCGCGTGTGACCACGGCTGACGGCAGGTCTCCTGGCTCGCGGGTCGCCGCCCTCGCACCGTCTTCCCGGGCTTGAGACCCAGTGACGTGGTGGTGAAGGACTCGCCGCTCACAGTTGCGGGGACAGCCGCGGTTTCAGGGCAGGCCCCTCACCGCGTTCCCTTTTGATCCCCGAGGGGAACCGTCGCCGACTAGCGTGGCTGTATGCCGGTGGAACGTCAAGCGTGTGGATATCCGGCCCCCTGCGTGGGCGGCCTGCGATCAGGCGCACGATCGCCTCGCGCGATGCTTAACGGATCACGGGCCCCCGACGGTATGGCGCAAAATTTTGTATTTCCACCGTACTAGTATTTTTGGACATGACTTGCTGTTCTAACGAATTATAAATTTATTTTCCAAATATCAGCGTTGTTATTCTGGAACTAAGCAAATTGACATCCGCTTTTTACCTTTATAAAAATACCGGAACTTTTTTTGATCTGTCGCGTAAAATTTTCGAGCCGAAATCGGAGGTGGTTCAAGACGGCGCATCGGCTAAAATAGTGGTTTTCGCTCTGTCGCTTATTCGCCAAATTTGCAAAACCTGGTAGGAGAATCATTATGAATTCACCTTATGTATTAGAGAATCCCTGTCATCCTGGCGGGTTCGTTCGCCGCAATATCCTTGAGCCGCGTAACCTAACCGTCATGGCTGCGGCCAGCCTGCTCAACGTGACGCGCCAAACGCTGTCCGACTTCTTGAACGAGAAGATCGCTCTTACGGCCGAACTGGCTCTGCGGGTCGAGAAGGTGTTCGGGGCCCGCATGGAGATGCTGATGGAGATGCAGACCCACTACGATATCTCGCGCGCGCGGAAACTCGAACAGAAGGTCGAGAGGGAACTCGCGGGCCGGACCGGCGTCCAGACCCCGACCGAAAGGCCTCAGGTAATCGTCAAGCGCGTTCACGCGTTTGGGTGAGCTCAATTCGTGGCGACCGGTTGTCCGGGATGCCGGGCCGTTACCGGATCTCCCCTGCGCGACGCGGGGTGAACGCGCATTGGTCGGGCCTCCACGCCTTGTCGTCGCTTCTTGGCCGGGACGCACCGCTTTGCGACGCATGATGGACGGCTCCGGAAAACACCTCGGCACGTTTCCGCGCGGGACCGGGTGACGATCGCAGGGGGACCAGTCCCCATGCCTTGATATCGTTCGTCGTCACGGGCCAAGGCGATCGGCATTCTCCAGATCGGACGGTACCGCGCACGCGACCCTGATCGTGTTTCATCGGAGACATTTGCTCAGGCTGTATCGCGATCAAAACATTATGCATATTTCTGAAGTTTTGCAGATTAATACAGTCAAATTCTCGATTTATTCGAAATAAATTTGTAAATCTGGATGAGATTGACATGCTGCAATCCGGTTGATATCGGCGATTTGATCGGATCTGCAAGACAATAAAATATATAACCGGCAAAATAAAGTAAGACTGTGGGTGGCTGAGGTAGTCGGCGATTCTGATGTTGCTGATGGAGCGCTGCTTGCGCCCATGTGCCCGTGAGGTCTGCCGCAGTTCCGATCAGTCGATCAAAACGCTCATCCGAAAACGATTGTGTCAATCGACGAAGGAGTCCCAGGTGAACGCTGTCCATCAACCGGCAAATCCGTGTCATCCCGGTCTGTTTGTTCGCCGCAAGGTCTTCGAGCCGCGCAACCTGACCATCATGGAGGCTGCCGGTCTTCTGGGCGTCACGCGTCACGCGCTCACCGACTTTCTCACCGAGAAGACCCCTTTGACTGCCGACCTGGCTTTCCAGATCGAGCAGGCGTTCGGGTACAGCATGGAAATGATGATGGAGATGCAGAAGCAGTTCGACATCGCCGCCGTGCGCAGGCGCGAGCGGAATGTTCGAAACGAGTCAATGTCCAAGGCCTGGTCCCAGGTCGCCGCGACACGGCTCCAGGTTGCGCAGACACGGGCTCATACGTCCGAACGGAAGCACGCCTTCGCGTAACGTTCGCACCTATCGGATCTCGGCTCGAGCGATCGCCGCCGAAGTCGGAGGCGGGTTCGGCATACGTGAGCGCGTTAAATCAAGGCTTTAGAACTGCTCCCGATGGCAACGTGTTCGGGAGCAGATCTAGGGATCATGGAGACCGAAGCTGTCGCAGCCGAGGGCGGGACTGTATGCTCGCCCTGCAAAGCCTCAACTTGTTCGACAGAATAGTCCGAGCAGCCGATAGGCCCGGGTAGGCCCGGAGGGGGTCCAAGGGCTCGCGACGCCCGCTGCGTCGGCGTTCGATGAAGCAGCGGTGAAATAGAACACCCGCTCGACGAAGCTTTCGGCACGTTGGACCCATCTGGTAGAGTGTACGGCCGACAACGAGGCGTTGCGCGCCGCCGCCGGGAGCCACGGACCCTGCACCCCGGGCCGTTGTCGGTTTACGAGCCGCAGCATACCAGGCCGCATGAATGTTTAGCGCCCCCCACCAGAGATTCGCATGAAGGCGCTGGGCTTGCCCTGGCGCGGGCGCCAGCTGCTCGTCGCCGAGGTCTATACCGACGACGGGCGCCTCAAGGGCGTGCGGCAGCTCGGGGGCAGCGTCGAATTCGTTGAGCCGGCCGAGGCGGCGCTCGTTCGGGAATTCCGGGACGAGCTTGGTCTCACGGTGCGGATCCTCGGCGTCCCGTTCGTGACGGAGAACCTCTACACCCACGAGGGCAGCTCGGGCCACGAGGTGCTGTTTCTGTTCCCGGTTGGCCTGCCGCCGGGCCCGCTCGATACGCGGGAATGCGTCGTCTTCCACGAGGATTGCGGCACGCCGTGCGTCGCCCGCTGGTACGATCTGGACGTCCTCGATCGCGACGGCGGTCCCGCGTTGTACCCGGTCGGACTGAAGGCGCGGCTATTGGCCGAGCGGCGATCGTAGGCGCGCGTACCTGTGCCGAAGGGCGCTTTCCCTGCCGGGCGCACGGTGCGGCTGCTAAACGACGGCGGTGGAATCACCCACGCCGAGCCCGCGTCCGTGCCCTACCCCATCGCCGCGTCCGCCCTCGATCTGATCGGCGGCACGCCGTTGATCGCCCTCGGTCGCGTCCATCCCGGGCCGGGCCGCATCCTGGCCAAGGCCGAATTCATGCAGCCCGGCGGGAGTGTGAAGGATCGTGCCGCCCGCGCCATCCTGCTCGCCGCGCGGGCGGACGGCCGTTTGGCACCGGCGGCCCCGGTGGTGGAGATGTCGAGCGGCAATATGGGGGCCGGCCTCGCCGTGGCCTGCGCGGCGCTCGGTCATCCGCTGCTCGTCACCCTGTCGGCGGGGAACAGCCCGCAGCGGGCACGGATGCTGGAGGCGCTCGGCGCGGAGGTCGTGCTGGTGCCGCAGGTCGATGGGGTGCCGGGGCAGGTGACCGGGGCCGATGTCGCGGCTGCCGTCGAGTCGGCGCAACGCCTGGCGGGTAAACGCGGCGGCTTCTATGTCGATCAGTTCCATGCCCCGGAGGGCGTCGCGATCCACCGGGATACGACCGGGCCGGAGATCTGGGCGCAATCCGAGGGGCGGGTCGATACCTGGGTCGCCTCGGTCGGGACGGGCGCGACGTTTTTGGGTGTCGCCGCAGCGCTCCGGGCGCGCGATCCGCGCGTCGTCTGTGTGGCTGTGGAGCCCGACGGCTGCCGGCCGCTGGCGGGCGAGCTTGTCACCAAGCCGCGTCATGTCCTGCAGGGGACGGGGTACGGCAGCGTGCCGCCGCATTGGGATCCCGGGCTCATGGATCTGGCCGTCGCGGTGACCGACGACGAGGTCGTGCGATGGCGCCGGTTGCTGGCGACGCGGGAGGGTCTGCATGTCGGCTACTCGGCCGCCGCCAATGTCTGCGTCGCCGCCGCCCTGCTCATTTCCGGTCGCCTGCCGGCAGACGCGGTCGCCGTGACGGTGCTGTGCGACAGCGGCCTCAAATACTGATGGTTGTGGCGTCGGCCATCGCCGCCTTTGCCGCTGCGCCCCCGCGATGCTAGAGCCGGGTGACCCCATCGGTCCGGGTCCTCCGCGACGCCGCGGCCGATGCGCCCGGACGTTCCGTCCGAAGCGGAGACGGGTGCTGGCGGAATCATGACGACACGACCACCTCCCCGCGGCGGCCCGAAGGGACGCAGGCCCCCGTCCGGTAAGTTTCAGCCGTATGGCGATCGCGCCCGCACAGGCCCGCGCACCAGCGCCCGCGACGCGGCCGAGCGCGCGGCCCGCAACCGCGGCGACGATGCCGGCGCGCGCGATCCCTGGACCGCACCGGGCACGCCCCACGCTGTGGCGGCTGCGGCTGCGGCTGCGGCTGCGGCCGCCGCCGCTGCCGCCGCGAAACCGAGGCCGCGGCCTGCCCGGGTCGAGCGCGACGATGCCGCGCCCCCGCGCAAGGCCCCGCCCCGGCCGAGCGCCAGGCCGGCCGCGAAGGCGTATGCCAAACCCGTCGAGACGCGGCCGGCTGCCCAGCCTTCGCCCCCCGCCCCGCCGGCCGGCCCGACAAGGCGCGAGCAGCGCGCTGCCGCCTCCGCGACCCTCGCCTCCGGGGTGCAGACCCTGACGGTCGAGGCGGACGAGGCCGGCATGCGCATCGACCGCTTCCTCACCGCGCGCTTTCCACTCCTGCCCTTCACACGGGTGCAGAGCATCGTCCGTAAGGGCGAGCTACGGGTCGACGGCAAGCGCGCCAAGCCGAATGACCGGCTGGAGCCGGGCATGAGCGTGCGCGTACCGCCGCTGCGCCTCGACCAGCCGACCGAGCGCCCGCGCAGCGCCGCGCGGGAGCAGGACGATGCCGAGTTCCTGCGCTCGCTGATCCTCTACGAGGATGCCGACATGATGGTGCTCAACAAGCCGTTCGGCCTTGCGGTCCAGGGCGGGTCGGGCACCGTCCGCCACGTCGACGGGCTGCTCGCCGCGCTGACCGGCCCGGACGGCCAGAAGCCGCGCCTCGTCCACCGTCTCGACAAGGACACGGCCGGCTGCTTGATCATCGCCAAGACCCGGTTGGCGGCCGCGACGCTGGCGAAGAGCTTCCGCTCGCGGGCGGCGCGCAAGATCTACTGGGCGCTCACCGCGGGTGTGCCGCGGGTGCGGCAGGGGCGGGTCTCGACCTACCTGGCCAAGGACGAGCCCACCGACGCCGATGCGCGGATGCGGGTGGCCAAGCATGGCGACGAGGGCGCCAGCCACGCGCTGACCTATTACGCGATGGTCGATCAGGCCGCCCAGAAGCTGTCGTGGCTGTCGTTCAAGCCCGTCACCGGGCGGACCCATCAGCTGCGTGCTCACGCGGCCCATATCGGCCACCCCATCGTCGGCGATCCGAAATACTTTTCCGTGGAGAACTGGGAGCTTCCGGGCGGGATCCAGAACCGGCTCCACCTGCTCGCCCGGCGGATCGTGATCCCGCATCCGCGCACCGGCCGGCCCGTGGATGTCAGCGCGCCGCTGCCGCAGCACATGGCCCAGAGCTGGAACCTGCTGGGCTTCGACGCCTCCCGCTACGATCCGATCGTCGAGGCGCCGGAGAGCTGATCGCGCAGCCACGGTACGATGGCCTCTGCCAGCGCCTCGGGGGCCTCCATCGGAAGCATGTGGCCGGAGCCGTCGATCACTATCAGGGCGGCGCCGGGGATGCCGTCTCGCAGCTCCCGCGCCTCGTCGAGGCTGCGCAGGCCGTCCTGGGCTGCTGCCACCACAAGGGTCGGGCAGGCGATCGCGCCGAGCCTGTCCCGGTCGCTCGCCCGCGTCTGTCCGGCCTGGCGCAGGAACACGTCGCCCCAGAGCCGGTCGCCCATGCGGCAGATGCGGGCGATCAGGGCGTCGTCACCGGCCCGGTCCGGATGCACCGATCCACGGATTGCGGACCGGCTGAGCCCGGTGAAACTATGGCGGCGCACGTGCCCGACGGCCGCATCCTTCCGGCGCGCCTGGGCGGGTGTGTCCGCCCGCGCCGAGGTGGCGATCAATACGAGCGCTCCGAACCGCTCCGGTGTGATGCGGGCCATCTCGCGCGCCACGTAGCCGCCCATCGAGAAGCCGATGAGGGCGAAACGGTCCGGCGCCTCCTCGACGACCCGCCGCGCCATCGCCGCGATGCTGTCGTCCCGGCCCAGATCGCCGTGCAGGATCGGCCCGAACGGCGCGAGGCTCGGGGCCATGTCGGCCCACAGGTCCGGATCGGTCATGAAGCCGGGAAGCAGAACGAGGGGCATGGCGCGGTCGTGATCCTCGGTGGCCCGGCGCATCGTCGGTGTCCGAGCGGCGCCCCTCTTTCGAGATGCGGCGCGCGCCTCCCCGGTGAAGCGCGGACCGCAGCCTGAAAGTCTCCCGACCGGCACGCCTTGGCAATTGGCCGCCTCGCCTCATATGCTGATCCGCGACCCGCCGTTCCGCCGCGGGGCCGATTTCCCGCGGTTCGAGACCCTGACGCATGAAGCTCGCGACGCTGGCCTGCCTCGCTGTCCTCTGCCTGGTCGGGCCGGCCGCCTACGCCGCGCCGGGCGATCCGCCCAAGCCGGCCGTCCCGGCGAGCCCAGCCCCAGCGGCCAGCGTGCCGAAGTCGGCGCAGCCCGCGCCGGTGGGCGAGGCCCCACAGCCGGCGCCTCCGGCCGCTCCTCCATTGTCCCCTTCGATGTCCCCTTCGGCCGCCCCATCCGCAACCACGCCGCAGGCCGCCCAGCGCCCGGCCTCGAGCGCCCGGGCCGAGCGCCGCCGGCGGTCCTATGCGGCCTGCAACCGCGCCTCCCACCAGCGCGGCCTACGCGGCGGCAAGCGCCGACGGTTCCTGATCCGCTGCCGGCTCGGCTACGAGCGCACGCACGGCCAGCCGGCGCAGCAGAATCCCGGCCAACCGGTACAGCCGGGCCGGAAGCCGTGACCGGTCGTCTCGTGCCGGACGTGACACGGCGATGAAGCTCATCGTGTTCGACGTCGACGGCACCTTGGTCGACAGCCAGCACCTGATCGTCGCCGCCCAGGGGCTCGCCTTCGCGGAGAACGGCCTGCCTGCCCCGGGACGGCGCGAGGCGCTCTCGGTGGTCGGGCTGTCGCTGCCGCAGGCGTTCCGGCGCCTCGTCGGTGAGGACGGGCCGATCGCGGACCTCTCCGAGAGCTACAAGCAGGCCTATAACCGCCTTCGGGTCGACCCCGCCTACGAGGAGCCGCTGTTTCCCGGGATGGGCGATCTGCTGGCGCGGCTTCATGCCCGCGACGACGTGCTGATCGGCCTCGCAACCGGCAAGTCCCGGCGCGGGGTCGATCGCCTGATCGCCCATCACGGTTGGGCCGATTGGTTCGCCACCACGCAGAGCGCGGACGACGCCCCCTCCAAGCCCGACCCGACCATGCTGCAGCAGGCGATGGCGGAGGCCGGCTGCACCCCGGACGCCACCATCATGGTCGGCGATACGACCTTCGACATCGGCATGGGCGTCGCGGCCGGTGCCGTGGCGATCGGGGTCGGCTGGGGCTACCACCCGGCCGGCGCCCTTTACGGGGCCGGGGCGGTCACGGTCGTGTCGAGCGCGGGCGCGCTGGAGGGGTTGTTCTCCAGGGGTGAGACCTAGCCTTGCAACGAGGCTCGCAGACGCACCGGAAAGATCCTATCTGGCATCCATGAGCGATGTGACGAACGAGTGGCTCGGCGAACCGGGCGATGGGGAACGTCCCGACCCGGTGCGTGCGGCCCGCGGCCATGCCAAGCCCGCCCTCCCCCGCCGGTTCTACAAGGAGGCCGGCTTCGCGGAAGGGCCGGACGGGTTCCGGTTGACCCTCGACGGCCGTCCGGCCAACACGCCCGCCCGCAATCCGCTGAGCCTGCCCACGCGGGCGCTGGCTGAGAAGGTCGCGGCCGAATGGGCGGCGCAGGACACGGTGATCGATCCGGCCAAGATGCCGCTGACTCGGATCGCCAATACCAGCATCGACGGTGTCGCCCTGCGGCACGCGGCCGTGGTGGAGGATCTCTGCGCCTATGCGGGCACCGACCTGATCGCGTATCGCGCCGGAGATCCGGAGCGTCTGGTTTCGGCTCAGGCCGCCGCGTGGGACCCTGTGCTCGACTGGGCTCGGGACACCTTCGGCGCCCGCGTGATCCTCAGCGAGGGCGTGATGCATGTCGAGCAGCCGCCCGACACGGTCCGGTCGCTATCTGAGGCGGTCGCCGCGGTGGAGAGCCCGTTCCGGCTGGCCGGCCTGCACACGCTTACCACGCTGACCGGCTCGCTGCTGATCGCGCTCGCGGTCCTGCGCGGCCGCCTCAGCCCGGCCGAGGCCTGGGATGCTGCCCACGTGGACGAGACCTATCAAGCCGCCGTCTGGGGCCGGGATGCTGAGGCCGAGGCGCGGCTGGCGATCCGCCGGGCGGAGTTCGAGGCCGCAGCCGAACTGATCGCCAGCGTCTGAGGGAGGGCCCGGGTGGATTGCGCAGATGCGCTTGCGCAACATGCCCGGACTCGCTGCCGCCAGGACGCAGAACCGGCTGACAGGCTGCGAAGAGTGACTTAGAGTCCGGATATTCCAGCCTTCGGACCATCCATGCGCGTCGATCCTTGCCAAGACAGTCGTTTCGAAGGCGAACTGACGGCGCTGCTTTCCGACAAGCAGTCTTCCGACGACGCGTCGGTGCGCGAGGCGCTGTTCGCGGCCCTGTCACGGCTGGAGCGGCAGGCCCTGATCGCCGGCGCCGCGGATACCACTCTGCACAAGATCGCCGAGGCCCGATTCCTGGTCGGCATCCTGCGCGACGCGATGCGCCCGTCGCGGATCGCGCCCCTGCGGAGCCTGCTGCGGCTGGCGGGGGAGACCCGACCACTCGCGGAGGCCGACCCGGCCTGAGGCTGGGTTCAAATCCGGCCGCTGCGCCATCCCGGAGACATGCAAGGCGCCTTGGGATCTTAGAGTGTCCCAGGTGTTCGATACCCCCCTTGTCATCCCGGGGCCGCGAAACGGAGCTCGAAGTTGATAGCCGCCGACGGCTCAAGCCTTTGTAAAACAGGCGGCTTTGGATCTCGGGCTCGCCTGAAGCGACTCGGGATGACAGAGTGAGGGACGCAGATATCGTCGGGATACGGGTTTGAGACGAGACCCCGGAAAAGCGGCAACGGTCTCGAAAATCCTCACCCCGCCGGCTGCGCCAGCGCTGCCCGGACCTTCCCCTCAAGCGAGGCGGGCTTGGCCGACGGCGCGAACCGGGCGACCACCTCGCCGTTCCGCGCGATCAGGAATTTCGTAAAGTTCCACTTGATCGCCCTGGTGCCGAACAGCCCCGAGCGTGCCCGCTTCAGGTGGTCGAACAGCGGGTCGGCGTCAGTCCCGTTCACCGCGACCTTGCCGAGCACCGGGAAGCTGACGTCATAGGTCAGCGCGCAGAAGCTCGCGATCTCGGCCGCGTCTCCCGGCTCCTGGGCGCCGAACTGGTTGCAGGGGAAGCCCAATACCGTCAGACCCTCGGCGCGATGGGCCCGCCACAGGGCCTCCAGCCCGGCATATTGCGGGGTGAAGCCGCAGCGCGACGCGGTGTTGACGATGAGCAGTACCTCGCCGCGATGTTGCGCGAGGGGATAAGGGCTGCCGTCCGCCGCCGGCACGGTGAAATCGTGGATCGTCGTCATGCCCGATCAGTCGGGCAAATGGCCGGATGCCGCAAGGGTGTTACGCGGCCTTCACCTTCTGCACGTCGAAGCTCGGACCTTGCGGGGTCATCCGATCGTGCGAGACGATCCGCTCGTCCGGCCCCACCACCCCGAGGCTGACGTCGCGGTCGGGCAGGACGACCGTGGTGGTCTTGTTGACGTGCACCAGCACGTGGCGCCGGAGGGGCACCGAGGCCGCTGCCCAGCGCTTGAGCTGGCCGTAATAGGGCTCCCGCCGCCAGACGTTCGCTTGGCCGGGATCGACCTGCACGTTCATGTTGCGGGACAGGGGGTCCAGGGTAAGCACCATCTTGGCGCGGTCGGGCTTCCATTCCGGGCCCAGCCAGCTCTCGGTCATCCAGAGGCAGTGGAACGCCCGGCAATGGTCGGGGCGCGTCGCGTGGATCGCGCAGCCCTGGCCGGCCTTGGTATGGCGGCACCACTGGCCCGCGACGCTCTCCACCGCCGGCACGTCGTAAACCTTGCAGCACAGGGTGCAGGCGCCGCAGGCGCGGCCTGGGGCCGGCTGCGCCACGAAGGTTTCGGGCGCGAGGACGGGTGAAGGACCGGAAGTGAGCATGAATCGTGCGTCGCGCGGGTCAAACACGGGGGCATGCATCCGGCAAAGGCCGGGCGCAGGGCCGCGGGACTACCTGCGCGGGCATCGGGTCGGTAGTGTGGCGGATCCCCTGGGCATGAGGACGGTGCAAACGATGCTCTCGAATCTCGCGACCCGCGACGTCGAAACCCTGCTCCACCCCTACACCAACCTGTCGGCTCACCGACATACCGGCCCCCTGGTCCTGGAGCGCGGCGACGGCGTCCACGTCTACGACACGGAGGGCCGGTCCTACATCGAGGGCATGTCGGGGCTGTGGTGCACCGCGCTGGGCTACTCGAATGCGGAACTGGTGGAGGCGGCCCGGGTCCAGATGGGCCGGCTGCCCTTCACCCACCTGTTCTCCGGTCGCAGCCACGATCCGGGGATCGAGTTGGCCGAGACCCTCAAGGAGCTGATGCCGGTCCCGACCTCGAAGATCTTTTTCACATCGTCCGGGTCGGAAGCGAACGACACGCAGGTGAAGCTGACCTGGTACTACAACAACGCGCTGGGCCGGCCGCAGAAGAAGAAGATCATCGCGCGGCAGAAGGGCTATCACGGCGTCACCGTCGCCAGCGCCTCGATGACTGGCCTCACGGCGAACCACGCCGACTGGGACCTGCCGCTGCCCGGTTTCCTGCACGTCGCTTGCCCGCATTTCTACCGGGGCGCCCAGCCGGGCGAGACCGAGGACGCTTACTCGGCCCGCCTCGCCGACGAGTTGGAGCAGACGATCCTGCGCGAGGGCCCCGAGACGGTCGCGGCCTTCATAGCCGAGCCGGTGATGGGCGCCGGCGGGGCGATCGTGCCGCCGCGCGGCTACTTTGCGGCGATCCAGGCGGTGCTGGCGAAATACGAGGTCCGGCTCATCGCCGACGAGGTGATCTGCGGCTTCGGCCGGCTCGGCACATGGTTCGGCAGCGAGGCGCTGGGGATCCGGCCCGATTCGATCTCCTTCGCCAAGGCACTGACCTCCGCATACATGCCGCTCGGCGGCGTCAGCATCGACGAGCCGCTCTACGAGGCGATGATCGGCCAGAGCGAGAAGCTCGGCACCTTCGGGCATGGCACCACCTATTCCGGACATCCCGTCGCGGCCGCGGTGGCGCTGAAGGCGATCGAGATCTACCGGCGCGACCGGGTGATCGAGGGCGCGGCCGAGAAGGCGCCGCACTTCCAGCGCCGGCTCTCTGCGCTGGCCGAGCACGACATCGTCGGCGAGGCCGGCGGCATCGGGCTGATCGGCGGCCTGGAGATCGTCGCCGACAAGGCCAGCAAGCGCCAGTACGAGCCTAAGGCCGGTGTGGCCGCCCGCTGCGTCGCCTTCGCGCAGGCCGAGGGCCTGATCGTGCGAGCGCTCACCGGCGACCGGGTCGCCGTCTGCCCGCCGCTGATCATCAGCCCCGACGAGATCGACGCGCTGTTCGACCGGCTCGGCCGGGCGCTCGACCGCACCCGCGACTGGATCCGCTCCGAGGGGCTGGAGGCGGTAGGCTAAGGGTCTGAACCGAGCCTTATCGAGGTGTTTGGCGCGACCTGTCCCTCTTGTCGTGCGACGCCGGGATCCTCGCAGCGGCGCTTCCGGGACCCGCCGCGTCATCCCGGGGCGCCGCAGGCGGGCCCGGGATGACGCGGCGGCGGCTTGGTCGTTCGTTCGATTCCCCCGCTGTCGGCGGAGGCGTGTTCATCGGATGCCCCCGACGACCCCTCACACCGGGTCGCGCTGAGCCTCCGCCTGCGCGGTGGTCTGGATGCCCGTGGCGGTCAACGGCGTGATCCGCAGGGTGGTGATCCGGTTCTTGGCCTTTCGGATCACTTGGAAGCGGAATCCGTGAAAGTTGAAGGCGGTGCCCTGGTCGGGGATGGTCCGGGCTTCGTGGATGACCAGGCCCGCGATGGTGGTGGCCTCGTCGTCGGGCAGGTTCCAGTCCATCGCCCGGTTGAGGTCGCGAATCGGGACGCCGCCATCGACATTGACCGATCCGTCGCCCTGCGGGCGCACGCCCGAGACGGTGACATCGTGCTCGTCGGCGATCTCTCCGACGATCTCCTCCAGGATGTCCTCCAGGGTCACGAGGCCCATGACCTCGCCGTACTCGTCGACCACCAGGGCGAAGTGGGTCTTCTTGGTCAGGAACGCCTTGAGCTGGGCGCGCAGCGACGTCGTTCCCGGCACGAACCAGGTCTCCAGCGCCAGGGCCTCGACCTTCAGCCCCGAGGCGTCGCCGCCCGCCGCGTCGAGGGCCCGCAGCAGATCCTTGGCGTGGAGCACGCCCACGATGTTTTCGAGCGTGCCGCGCCAGAGGGGCATGCGGGTATAGGGCGAGGCCAGCACCGCCCGGACGATGTCCTCGGAGGGCTGGTCGGCGTCGATCGCCCGCATCTTGGTGCGGTGGACCATCACGTCCGAGACCGACAGGTTCGATAGGTCGAGCAGACCGCCGAGCATGTCGCGCTCGGCCTTGGCGACGCCACCCTCCCGGTGCATCAGCGCCACCTGCCCACGCAGCTCCTCGGAGGCGGTGAGGATCGACTGGTGCTCGCCGATGGTGATGCCGAACGGCTTCAGCATTAGCCGAACCAAGTGCTCGATGGAGATCGCCGCCGGGCCCATGATGGCGACCGCGAAGGCTACCGGCCGGGCCATCAGCAGGGCCGCCTTGTCGGGCTTGGAGATGGCCAGCGTCTTCGGCAGCACCTCGGCGAAGACGATGACCAGCACCGACATGCCGACGGTCGCGTAGATCACGCCGTTCTTGCCGAACAGGGCGGTGAGCACGCTGGTAGTGAAGGCCGAGGCGCCGATCGCCACGATGTTGTAGCCGATCAGCATCGCGCCGATGAAGCGCTCCCGGATCGCCAGAATGCGGTTGACGATCGCCGCCCGCGGGTCGCCCGACTGTTCGAGGGCGTGCATCCGCGCCCGGGAGGCGGCCGTGAAAGCGGTCTCGGCGCCCGCGAAGAAGGCCGAGAGCAGCAGTGAGATCACCACGATGCTCGCGGCGAACCACAGGTCGATATGGGTGTCCATCGGTTCCAAGAGGCACGACTCGGGCGGCAGGAAGGCCGCCCATATAGCGTCTCGTTCGAGTTATTGCGCGCCGATCCGGCGCACCGTCCACGTCGCCCAGTAGACCGGCCGCCCGTACAGGGTGGAGGCATCGCGCCCTGAGGCCGTCGGTGCCAGCCGGTCGAGCCAAGTCAGGAACCCGGCCTTGCCCGGATAGATCGCCGGGGTGTCGAGATTGCCCTGCGCATCCGTCATCCAGAAATGCGCGCTGCGGTCGTAGCGGCCGGTGCCGTCGCCCCCTGAGCGGAGCCCGAGATAAGCCGGCGAGCGGCCGGCCGCCACCGGGTCAGCGTAGAGGGTGAGTGCCCCGATCCCGTCGAGGTTCATGTCGGGCGTGTATTGCAGGCAGATGTCGGCCACGGGCCCCCCCGGGGCGTTGGCCGGGCGTTGGCAGGTGTAGGACACCGCCCAGCGCTGCATGCCCTTGGCGCGCGCTACCCGGACGATGCTCCCGGGCGGCAGCGGCCCGGCGAGACTTTTCGCCGCCGACCAAACCTTCGCGGCCGAGAGGTCCTTCGAGGTGCGCAGGTAGAGCGCGGTGCGGCGCTTCTCGGGGGCGAGCCCGCAATCCTCGGGCAGTACGTCCGTGTAGACGTAGTGGTAGGTGCGGTCGACCACGCTAATCGAGCCCGCGAGCCCGTGGGTCTCGAAGGCCGGCGCCGGGCAGGACGAGGCGATCGGCTTGCCGGCCTCGTCGGCCACCGGGGCGGGGGTCGGCGGCGTGCCGCGACCGCCGGGGGTGAACGGCGTCCAGGCAAGCCCGTAGCCGTCCGGGCTGCGCGTGCGGATCTCGAAGGTCTGGAAGTCGAGGGTGCGGGCCGCGATCTGCACCCGTCGCCTGATGTCGGCCGGCTGGTCGGCGGCCTCGTCCCGCGCGGACTTGCGGCGCCCGCGCCGCCGGCCCGCCGACTCGGGTTCCGGGTCGCCGCCGACATTCACCCGCTCCTGCCCGAGCAGGAAGACGTAGCTGTAGGCCTCCCCGGCCCAATCGCGGCCCGAGACCGCGATCGGGTCGCGGGGGCCGATACCCTCGGCGGTCGGAAGCGGCTCGGACCAGCCGCGGCCCCGCGCACGCTCCTCGGGGAGATCGACCCAGAACCGGTCGGCCGAGGGCGGCAGCGTCGTGGCCAGCGCCTCCGGGCTGCGCCCGGTGCGAAAGGACCCACCGTCGCGGCTGTCGGTGGCGCGCCGCTCCGGGCAGGGCTCGTCCCGCCGGCGCGACGCCAGCGGGCTCTGGCCCTGAAAGATCATCTGCAGCGGCCCCGGCGTCTCCGCGCGCGGCAGCCGCAGGATCTGGACGCCGCGCACGAATGCGCAGGGCGCCGGCGCGATCAGCACGCCCTCTGCCTCGGTCCCGTCGCGGCAGATCTCCAGGCCGCCGCCCCCGGTTACGTAGCAGCTTGGCGCGCTGGCCTCGGCGGCCCGAGCCTCGGCCGGAGGCGGTGCTGCGACGAAGCCGAGCACCAGGGCACCGAGCAGCGCCGCGGTCCGCGACGGCAAACACCAGGGCTTGTCGTGGTTGTTAGACTGACAATCCACGGTATCGGCAGGCGTCGTCGCGGCGGCGTTCAAAGATGTCACGTCTATCGCCGCTGTCATTCGGGTTGTTGGAAAGGATCGGCAGCCTCTAGCCTATGGTCCGGCAAGCGGAAAGTGGCGTGGACCACGCATGCCGGGGCCGGCGTCGCACCTGTCGCGTTCGGCGAGGCGAACCCGGCGGCCACTCGCCCGTTGTCGCGGCTTGAGGGCGGAAACGTCCGACCCAGTCAGCGTCCGGAGACCAGCGCATGGATATCGCCGTCGAGACCGTCACCGACATCGTTCTGCGGCTGCGCGCCATCGAGGTGAAGGAGGGCAACACCGATCCGGATTCGGGCTCGAACCCGATCGATGACGGCTCCACCGACGTACTCATCTCGGGCACCGACGACGCAACGGAATCCGAGGTCCGCGGCGCCATCGCGGGCCTCGACGACGACGCCCGGGCCGAACTGCTCGCCCTCCTGTATGTCGGCCGCGGCGACATGGAGCCGGAGGAGTGGGGCGAGGCGGTCCGCTTCGCCCGCGAGCGCGAGGCCGCGGGCGAAGGCGCCGTGAAGGAATTGCTGGGAGCGCCCGATGCCGGCGACCTCCTGGAGGAGGGCCTCGACGCGATGGGGCTGACCCCCGAATTGCCGCAAGCCTGAGCCGCTCGACGGAGACTGGCCCCATGGCTTCACGGGTTCGCCGCGGCGCCACCAAGGCGCTGCGGGTCCTCACCCGCCCGGTCCGTCGCGCCCAGGGGCACGGCGGCGCCGGCCTCGGCGGGCTCGTGGTCGAGCCTTATCGCGGCTACGGCTCGCGCGATGAGATCTTCATGATCGGCCGGGTGTTCCGGCAATCGCCCGGCATCCCCGGAGAGGACCCGGATTCCTTCAGGGCCCAGTGGCGCGACCTGCGCCGCCGCATCGCTCGGCGCACGGTGGCGGGCGCTGCGATCACGGCCCGGTTCGGCGGGGACGCGACCCGGGTCGAGACCGACCGCGATGGCTATTTCCGCCTGCGTCTCCAACCGCGCGACCTGCCGGGGCAGCCTGGCGCATGGCATCCGGTGGACCTCGTCCTCGAAGATACGACACCGATCCCCGCCGAGGGCGCGGTGTTCATCCCGCCAGACGGCTGCCGCTGCGTGGTGATCAGCGACATCGACGACACGGTGATGCACACCGGCGTCGCCAACAAGCTGAAGATGCTCTGGCGGCTGTTTGTGGAGGATGCCGACAGCCGGGTTGCGTTCCCGGGTGTCGCCGCCCTGTACCGGGCCCTGCACGCGGGTGCCGGCGGAGCCGAGGGCAACCCGATGCTCTACGTCTCCCGTGCGCCCTGGGGCCTCTACGAGATGCTGTCGGAGTTCTTCCAGCGGCACGGCATCCCGGTTGGCCCGGTGCTGTTCCTGCGGGAATGGGGCCTGTCCTGGACGCACCCGCTGCCGCGCCGGGCCACCGACCACAAACAGGCGCTGATCCGGCACATGCTGTCGCTCTACCGCGACCTGCCTTTCGTGCTGATCGGCGACAGCGGCCAGCACGATCCGGAGGTCTATGCGCAGATCGTCGAGGAGCATCCCGGGCGGGTGCTGGCGGTCTACATCCGCAACGTCTCCAACGGTGCCACCCGGGTCGAGGAGATCGTCAGGCTGGCCGGCGCCGTGGCCCGGGCGGGCTCCAGCCTCGTGCTCGCCGCCGACAGCGTCGCCATGGCGGAGCACGCGGCCGGGATTGGGCTGATCACCGCGGACGCGGTCGCCCGGGTCGCCGACGAGCATGCCGGCGCCGACACCCCACCGCGCCGCGAGACCGCAAGGATCACCGCCGAGCCCGGCGGAACCACCACCGAGGCCGCGATCTCGCCCGACGCCGTGGCGGATGCCCTGGTCGGCGACGGAACCGTGCCGGCCACCGTCGTTGTGGAGCCGGAATGCCCGGCCTCCCTGCCCCGGGCGACGGTGTGATGATTTAGGGGAAGATGAGGGGATTTTTCCGGGCTTGCGGAAGCCTAGGCCGTCACCGCGGAATGCGTGCAGCCGGGATCGAGGCCGGTCTTCAGCGGATCGACGGCACGTTGCAAGCCCAGCACCTCACGGCCCCGGGTGCTCCGGAAGCCAAGACGATGATCGACGCGATGGCCCGGCTCCCGGACGCGCATCTGGCCCGCTGAGAGCCCGGGGCTCGGCACCTTGTGGTGAGCAACGCTCTCCCCATGTTGCAATGCAGCATTTCAGAGAACGCGCTTCTCGTTCCGAGCGGGCCTCCTAGGTTGGAGCGCTCGCGTGCCGGCCCCCACTCGTGTCGATCCCCGGAGCCCCTCCGTGCAAACCTATACCCTCGCGATTGCCGACGGCGTGCTGTTCGCCTGCCTGCCCGACGAGGCCGACATCTCGGCCGCGATCACCGAGGCCGCGGCGACCAATTACGGCTTCGGCCTGAACCTCGACATCGTCCGCGGTGCGACGCTCACGAACGCCAAGGCGCCGGAGGACGAGGTCGTCTGGCAGGAAGGCTCGGACAGCGAACTGCTCGATGAGCAGGGGCGCCGCTACCGCTACGCGGTTCGCCGTCACTCCTGATCGTCACTGCACCAGTACGGCCTGGCTGCAGAGGGTACCGTCCATCTCGACATCCGCGTAGCCGATCCGCACGCCGAGGCTGCGCAGGACCTGATCGAGCACCAGATCGAGGGGCGCAGCGGCGAGGCTGAGCGTCGTGGCCAGCGAGGTCTGGAGCAGCGGGGTCAGGCCGAAGCCGTTCAGGTTCAGGCTGAGATTGCTCAGCAGGCTGCCGGTCAGCGATTGCGCGATATTGCCGGACGACACGGTGCGTACGGTGTTGTTAGCGATATCAGCCTCCGTGAAGGTCAGCGTCTGAGTCGTCGCGCCGATATTGGTGACTGTCCGGCCGCCGATATTGATCAGCGGCAGCCCAATCAGCACGGCCGGCTGCGACAGGTCCGGGCTTGTGGTGCCCCCGTTGATCGAAGCCCGGTTCACCGCCGCGATCGCCAGGGTCGCGACGCCGGTCTGCACCTCGATGGTGGCCTGGCGTCCGCCGTTGGCTCCCGAGCAGGTGAGCGTGCGCAGCGTCCCCTGGGCGGACGCAACCTCGGCATAGACCGGCAGATAGACGGTTCCGAGACCGAGCGGGGCCGAGACCGTGGCCTCGATCAGCAGCCGGGTCTGGGCCGTCTTTACCGTGGCGTTCGGGCTTCCCGGCCGGACCCAGCCGGAGCTGCGGCGGCGTTCGCCGATCGCCAGGGTCAGCCGGGTCGAGAGCAGCCCCGGCACGGTGGCGCCGAGATCGATCGCCACCTGGTTCTGGCCGTTGGCCAGGGACGCGGTGGCGGCCAGGATGTCCATCACCTGCAAGGACGGGCCGGCCAAGCCGCGTCCGGGGGCGAGGGCCGCCACGTCGCCCAGCGCATCGACTTGGCCGAGCGGCACGAGGTTGCCGGCGTTCGGCAGCGCGTTGAGGATGCTCGAGAGGGCCGCAACGGTGGCAGAACTGCCCTGCGCGGCAACCCGGATCGCCATCAGGATCTGCCCGACGCTGGCGTTGGCCTTCACGATATCGGTGTAGTTGGCCGCCTGCAGGTTGAGGCTTGCCGCCAGTGCGTCGAGGACGCGCAGGCCGTCGACCTTGGCGCTGGCCAACGCGTTGTAATCGCTCACGCCCAGCGTCAGCTTGGCCCCGAGCAGGGCTCCGAGGACGGCGTTGGCGATCCCGCCGCTGAGGCCCACGGTGCCCGAGCCAATCGTGAAGGCCGCGAATTGCGCGCTGGCCGCCGTGCCGGTGACCCGGATCGGCACGCTGCCGGGCAGCCCGATCGCCCGGCCGAAGGTCACCGGGACCGTGGTCGCGAGCCCGACCCGCACGGCGTTGGCCGGGCTCACGCCGGGGTTGAACCGGCTGCCGGGAGCGACGTTGGGCGCGCTGGCGTCGTAACCGCCGGTCGCCACCGTCGCCTGCGCGGTGCCGTAGCCGTTATCGCCCAGCGAACGGCGCGCCACGGTGTCCGCCTTGGCCGGGTCCACGGCGGCGAGCATCGCGGCGATGTCGGCCGCGCCCTGCGCCTTGCGGCGGGCCTGGAACACCTGGCCGAGATCGATCCCGACGGCGCCGGCGCCCATCAGCAGGGAACTGCCGAGCGCCACAAGGATCACCACATTGCCACCCCGGGCCCGGCCGAAGCGCCGCGCCTGGTTGGCCACCGGCCATCGGCTCACAGGCCGCCCTTCCGGACGCTGATGCTGCTGCGCAGGACGCTGGGCAGCATCGGGATCAGCTTGGAGAAGACGTTGATCCCCAGTGCGTTGGCGTCCAGCGTGACGGTGACCGTGTAGAGCGTGGCATCGCTCGGATCGGGGCCGACCAGGACCTTGATGGTCTCAGGTCGGAACATCGCGCCGCCGCTGAGGCTGCGGTTCACCATGGTCTGCGCCAGGGTCGCGCGCTCGACGTCTGTGACGCCCGCGATGGAGGCGCGGGCCGCCTCGGCCGCAATCTGGCGCAGGTTGTGGATGGCGCCCAGACAAATGCCGAAGGCGGTAATGCCGGCAAACAGCATCAGCAGCAGCGGCGCGACGAGCGCGAACTCCACCGCCGAACTGCCGCTCCGGCAGGCCAGACCGGGCCGACCGCCACACCGAAGCCTCTGGACCCAGCCCATCGAAACGCCCTCCGGGTGCCGAGCCGCCGCGGCGGCTGCACAACCCATGGTGGCATCGATCCTCTAATCAAAGGTTGTGATCACCATCCGAATTCCAGTGTTTCCAGGCGAATACGGTCGATTAGATTTCTACCGTCGGTCGCAGCGTTCCAATTCCCGACTGGTCGAACGCTGCACTCTTGATCACGACGTGAACGGGGCGTCCGGGGGTTAACCCCAGTTCGCGGTATGCCGCCGCGGTGACCCGCGCGGCCACCAGTGCGCCGTTGCAATCGATCTCCACCGCGACCTCGGCGCCGCTCAGGGTCACGGTCGCGACCTGGCCGGGGAGGATATTGCGGGCGCTCAAGCCCCGGGGCCGCTCGGTCGCCACCAGCACGTCACGGGCCGGGATCCGCACGCGCAGCCGCGTTCCGGGCGGGCGCGGCGCCAGGCCCGGTACCAGCAGCTGACCGGCCGTGCCGGTCAGGCGGGTCAGCCCGGTCTCCGGATCAGTCCCCTCTACGACCATGTCGAGGAGCGCGCCGGCTTCCGCCTCGTGGACAGGCACCAGATCGGCCCGGCGCAGAATCGCCTCGGCGGGACCGGACGCGGCCACGCTCCCCTCCTCCAGCACGATCACCGTGGTCGCGAGCCGTGCCACCTCGGCCACCGCGTGGCTGACGTAGACGACCGGCACGCCGGCCTCGTCACGCAGGCGCTCGATATACGGGAGGATCTCGGCCTTCCGGGCCTCATCGAGGGCCGCCAGTGGTTCGTCCATCAGCAGCAAGCGCGGCTTGGCGAGCAGCGCCCGCCCGATCGCCACCCGCTGGCGCTCGCCCCCCGACAGGCCGGCGGGGCGGCGGTCGAGGAGGTGGCCGATCCCCAGCATCTCGGTCACCGCCGCGAAGCCGGCCGGGTCGGCGGGCCGGCGCCCGAACACGCGACCGTAGCCGAGATTGCTCCGCACGCTGAGATGCGGGAACAGCCGCGCGTCCTGGAACACCACACCGACCCGCCGCCGGTGGGGCGGCAGGAAGATGCCCGCCGCGGTATCGACCAGCGTCGCCCCGCCGGCGTCGATCCGGCCGCGATCCGGCCGGGCCAGCCCGGCGATCAGGTCGATCAGCGTCGTCTTCCCCGATCCCGAGCGCCCGAACAAAGCGGTCAGTCCCGGGCCCGCCGTGAACGCCGCGTCGAGCGCGAAGGCGCCGCGCCGGAGCTGGACGTCGACGGCGATGCTCATGGCGCATACCCCCCGTGGCACGGGCGGCGGCGCGGCGCGTTGGCACCCGCCACGGAGCCTCCACGATGATCACGGTCCACCACCTCGAGAACAGCCGTTCGCAGCGCGTGCTGTGGCTGCTGGAGGAACTCGCCCTCCCCTATACGGTGAAGCGGTACGATCGGGATCCGCAAACCATGCGGGCGCCCCCGGACCTCATCGCTATCCATCCCCTGGGCAAGGCGCCGATCATCACGGAGGACGAAACGGTGGTGGCCGAGACCGGCGCCATCGTCACCTACCTGACCGACCGGGCCGGCGGCGCCCTGGTGCCCGCTCCGGGAACGCCCGAGCGCGCGCGCTACACCTATTGGCTGCACTACGCCGAGGGCTCGGCCATGCCGCCGCTGCTGCTGAAGTTGGTCTTCGGTCGCTTGGCTCCGCAGAGTCCCTGGGCCTTGCGGCCCCTGGTCCGCGGGATCGCCGACACGGTGCTCAAGAGTTTCGTCGATCCGGATCTGCGGCGGCACGCGGCGTTCTGGGAGGGGGAGCTTGCCGACAGGCCGTTCTTCTGCGGCGCGGAGTTCACCGCGGCCGACATCATGATGAGCTTCCCGCTGGAGGCCTTCGCGGCCCGCGGAACCGGGACCGGGCCGCGGGTCACGGCCTGGCTCGCACGCATCCATGCCCGCCCGGCCTATGCCGCGGCGCTGGAGTGGGGCGGTCCCTATGCGTACGCCTGAGCGGCGGTCGCATCGGGCGACGGCGGGGCGTCCCGCCATCAGCCCGCCTGCAACCGGCGCGCGGCGCGGGACGCCAGGAACTCCGAAACCAGCAGGGCCGCCACCGACAGGGCGACCGAGATCAGGGTGAGGCGCAGCGCCGGCCCCTCCCCGCCCGGGACCTGGGTCAGCGTGTAGATCGCCGAGGGCAGGGTCTGGGTTTCCCCGGGGATGTTCGACACGAAGGTGATCGTCGCCCCGAACTCGCCCATCGCCTTGGCGAAGGCCAGCACGGCACCCGCGATGCAGCCCGGGAGGCTGAGGGGCAGCGTGACGGTGAGTAATACCGCGAGCGGGCTCGCCCCGAGGGTGCCGGCCGCCTGCTCGAGCCTGGGATCGACCGCCTCGATCGACAGCCGCATCGCCCGCACCATCAGGGGGAACCCCATCACCGCGCAGGCGAGCGCCGCCCCGGTCCAGCGGAAGGCGAAGACGATGCCGATCTCCGCAAGGGCGCTGCCGAGGAAGCCGCGCCGGCCGAGCGCCAGCAGCAGCAGGTATCCGGTCACCACCGGCGGCAGGATCAGCGGAAGGTGGACCAGACCGTCGAGCAGTGCACGCCCGGGGAACCGGCGTCGCGCCAGCAGCCACGCCACCGCGAGCCCCGGCAGCAGGCTCGCGAGGGTCGCCACGCTGGCCACCCGCAGGCTCAACGTGACGGCGTTCCAGGCGTCGGGGGGGAGGCCGAACACGGCCGCGGGCGCGGACGGCTACCGGCTTGCGCCAGGCTTGCCCACCACCCTGAAGCCCTGGCGCTCGAAGGAGGCCCTTGCCGCCGGGCCGCGCAGATACGCCAGCAGGGTGGCGGCATCGGGGTTGCGCGAATCCTTGATCAGTGCGGCCGGATAGACGATCGGCGGATGGCTGTCGGACGGGAAGGTCGCGACCACGTGGACGCCCGGCTCGGCGGCCGCGTCCGTGGCGTAGACGATGCCCAGCGGCGCCTCGCCGCGGGCCACTAGCAGCAGCGCCGCGCGCACGTTCTCGGCCTGGGCAACCTGCCCCTTCACGGCGTCCCAGGCCCCGAGCTTCTCGAGGGCGGCCTTGCCGTACTTGCCGGCCGGGACGGCGTCGATGGTCGCCATCGCCAGCTTGCCACCGTTGAGGATCCGGGTGAGCGTAGAACCGAGATCCGGCGCCAGGGCGACCTCCGGGTCGGACCCGCCCTCTTTCGGCCCGGACGCGATCAGCACGAGGGCGTTGCGCAGGAGATCGACGCGCGTGTCGGGCTTCAAGCTGCCGGCCTTCTCGGCGTAGTCCATCCAGGCCTGGTCGGCTGAAATGAACAGGTCGGCCGGCGCCCCCGCCTCGATCTGCTTGGCCAGGGCATTCGAGCCGGCATACGAGATCCGGGTGATCGTGCCGGTTTCCTTCGTCCAGCCTGCCGCCGCGTCGTCCAGCGCGTTCTTCAGGCTCGCCGCGGCGAAGACGACCACCGGATCGGCGGCCCTCGCCGTCCCGGCAACCGGGACGACGGCCAGCACGGCGATGAGCGTCAAGATCCGTCTTGTGGGTCGCATCAGCTCGGGAATCCCGTGGCGGGCCCCGTGAACCGGCCGCCTGCGCCCGGGACCTTAAGTGCGGTGCCCCGGCGGGCCAAGCGCCGTTCAGCCGCGCGGTGTGTCCCGGCGCTCCCGTGGCGCCGCCTCGGCCCGGTGCAGCCGGCTCAGCAGGACCAGGAGATGACCTGGAAGCGGGCCGTCCGGCGCCGGCCCGCCGAAGATCCGTTCACGGGGTGAGGGAGGGACAGCCCCATCGTTGACGATGGCGGGGCCGCGCGGTCCGGAACGCCTGGACTTGGTCACGCTGTACGCACCCTGCTTGGTCACGCGTCTGGCGAAAGCTGGCAAAAACGTCGGCACACGTCGCCAGTTCCGCGGGCGATCCATGGATTCTGTGGTTAACGCTTAGACACCGTGCCGCATTCCTGGGCGCGATCCGCTGCGAATCCAGCTGCGCGATCCGTCTCACCAGGTCCGAATGTCGCGCCGCTCGTGCTGCTCGCCCTCGGGCACCGGACCCATCCCGGCCGCGACCAGGATGGCCCACAGCGTGGCCACAAGGGTCGTCGCGAGCGTGACGGCGACGCTGACGAGCAGGGGTGAGTTCATGGCGACGCTGTCATCTGTCAAAACGGGCGCGCCGGCTCACGAAGCGCGGCGCGCCAGAGTTGAGGGTCTGGCCTTGGGAAAGCCGAGACTGTTGTAATCAGCGAAATCCTGCGCGGAAACTGATTTAAATCGATTTCTGTCCGGTGATTGTCAGATGTGTCGAAGCAGCAACAAATTGGCAATCCTGGTCTCCGACGCGATGAGATCGTGGCGTCGGATACGGTTTTTTCGCATCTGCCCCTGTAATGCGGCGCGCTCCGGGGCTACAGCCCGGCACCATGCTCGAAGGTCTGCCGCCCCACCGCCCGACTCACATCCTGCGCCTGACGACCGATGAGCGGTCGGCCCGGGCCATGACGGATCTGCTGGGCGAGATGTTCGATCCCACCGAGACCGCCGTGGCGGCGTTCGAGGATGCGGATGGCTTCACCTGGCGGCTCGAGGCCTACTTCGCCGACGCGCCGGACGAGGCGTACGTCCGCGACCTGATCCGCCCGGTGATCGGGGACGAGGCCGACGTCGCCGAGTTCCGCACCATCGAGCAGCAGGATTGGGTCCGCACCTCCCTGGAGGGGCTGAAGCCGGTCCGGGCCGGCCGCTTCCTCGTGCACGGCGCACATGACCGCGACGCGGTGCGCGGCAACGATCTGCCGATCGAGATCGAGGCGGCCCTGGCGTTCGGCACCGGCCATCACGGTACGACCCTCGGCTGCCTGCGGGCGCTGGTCTCGGAGTTGAAGCGACGGCGTCCGGCGCATGTGCTGGATGTGGGCACCGGAACCGGGATCCTGGCCTTCGCGGCCGCCAAGGTTTTGCGGCAGCCGGTTGTGGCGGGCGACCTCGACGGCGAGGCGGTCCGGACCGCCCGGGAGAACGCCCGCCTCAACGGCCTTGGGCCCTATCTCAAACTCTACGAGGGTCCCGGCGTACGCCACCGGCTCGCGGACCGGACGCGGCACTTCGACCTCGTCTTCGCCAACATCCTCGCGCGGCCCCTGCGCCGCCTCGCTCCGACCCTGTCGCGCGTGGTCGCGCCTGCGGGCGTGCTGGTCCTGTCAGGCCTGATCGAGCGTGACGTGGCGGGTGTGCTCTCAGCCTACCGCCACCAGGGCTTCCATCTCGTGAGAAGCGGCCTGATCGAGGGCTGGGTCGCCTTGGTGCTGGCCCGCGGCGGTGCGGCGAAGCGGCCCCGGCGCTGAACCGGGACCCGGGCCGCGCATTGCCCGGGCATGAGCCAGACGCCGCGCCCCAATCCGCCGTCCGATCCCATCACCGAGGGCGCGCAGGCCCGGGCCCAGGGCCGTCCCAAGGATTCCTGTCCCTATCCGGCCGACTCACCCGACCGCATCGCCTGGCTCGAGGGTTATGATGGCGTGCCATCCGGCAAAGCCCCGGATCTGCCGATCGCCGACGCCTGATTCCGTCGTACCGCCGGGAATCCCAAACCGTCCGTGCACTAACGCGCGGTCCGGAGCCGTCCAGGCCCCGTCGATCCTTCTGGCAACGCCTCGACGACCGGGCTTTCCGCATCGTCCGCGTGTGCGACCGGGGCGCCGAGCGCAGCCATCAGGACGCGCAGACCCTCGACCCACTCCTCCGCCTCGGCAAGCGAAGCGAAGCCGTCGCGCCGGATCACCGTATCCGGCTCGATCGTGGTGATGGCGTCGAAGAGACCGTCGGCTCTGTCGCTGATCCGGTAGAAGACGCGGCGTGGCATGACCTGGGAGATAGGGCAAAGATCTGGCGTGATAAGATTGCGCGCGACTCTAAACCATAGGTTACGCCCGCGAGCATCATCCGAAAGGTGGGTGGACGGCTCGAAAAACCGCGCTGCGCACGATCCACGCGTCGATTCCGCCCGGTTGCGACGAGGGACCGCCCGGCGATAGGGTCCGCGCATGACAGAGCCAAGTCCGCCCCGCCACCGGTTCCAAACCTTCGACGATCCGAGCCATCGCAAGGGCGTGGAGCGGATCGAGGCCTTGCGCGCGGCCCTGCGCGAGACCACCGTCGATGGTTTCGTGGTGCCCCGGGCCGACGAGCACCAGTCGGAATACGTGCCGGCCGACGCGGAGCGGCTGGCCTGGCTCACCGGCTTCACGGGCTCGGCCGGAACCGCCCTGATCCTGATCGAGTCGGCCGCCCTGGTCGTCGATGGGCGCTACACCCTGCAGGCGCCGGAGCAGGTCGATACCGGGATCGTCACCGTGGTGCCGCTGGCCGAATCGACCGCGGAGGCCTGGATCGCCGACAACCTCAAGCGCGATCAGGTTCTCGGCTACGATCCCTGGCTGCACACGCCGGACGGCGTCGCTCGCCTGGAACGGGCCGCCGTCAAGGCCGGCGGATCGCTACGGCCCGTGCCGAACCTCGTCGACGCCGTCTGGGCCGGCCGTCCGAAGCCGCCGGCCGGGCCGGTGGTTCCCCATCCCGAGGCGTTCGCGGGTGAGTCGGTCGCCGACAAGCTCACCCGTGTGCGCACGGCCCTGGCTGAGGGCGGCTGCGATGCCCTGGTGATCTCCGACCCGCACAATCTCGCCTGGGCGTTCAACCTGCGCGGCTCCGATGTCGGCCATACGCCGCTGGCGCTGGGCTACGCGATCCTGCCACGCGAAGGGCGGGCGCGGCTGTTCCTGGTCTCGCCCAAGGTCGATCCGGCCCTGCGCACGGCGCTGGCGCCGGTCGCCGAGATCCTGTCGCGAGCCGACCTCGATGACGGGCTCGGCTCGCTCAGCGGTGTGCGCGTGCGGGTCGATGCCGAGACGGGCGCCGTGGCCCTGAAGGAGAAGATCGAGGCCGCGGGCGGGACCGCCGATATCGGCAAGGACCCGATCACCGGCATGAAGGCGGTCAAGAACACCGCCGAGATCGCTGGCGCGCGCGCCGCTCACACCCGCGACGGCGCCAGCGTCGTGCGCTTCCTGGCTTGGCTCGACGGCGCCGCCGCCACGGGGGGCTTGAGCGAGATTGCCGCCGTGGAGGCCCTGGAGGATTTCCGCGCAGCCGGCGGCGACCTGCGCGACGTGTCGTTCCCGACAATCTCGGGCTCCGGCCCGAACGGGGCGATCGTGCATTACCGGGTTACGCGCACCAGCGACCGGACCGTGCGGGCCGGCGAGCTGTTCCTGATCGATTCCGGGGCTCAATATCCGGACGGCACCACCGACATCACCCGGACGGTTGCGGTCGGCGCGCCGACGGATGCGATGCGCGACCGCTTCACCCGGGTGCTGAAGGGACATATCGCCATCGCCCGGGCGGTGTTCCCAAAGGGCACGACCGGCGCCCAGATCGACGCGTTCGCCCGCGCTCCGCTGTGGCAGGCCGGGCTCGATTTCGACCACGGCACCGGTCATGGCGTCGGCGCCTTCCTGTCGGTGCATGAGGGTCCGCAGCGCATCGCTAAGACCGGGACCGTGGCGCTGGAGCCCGGCATGATCCTGTCGAACGAGCCGGGCTACTACGCCCCGGGCGCCTACGGCATCCGGATCGAAAACCTCGTCCTCGTCGAGCCCCGTGAGATCCCTGAAGGCGAACGCCCGATGCTCGGCTTCGAGACCCTGACGCTCGCACCCTACGATCGGCGGCTGATCCGCCCGGACCTGCTCGAGCCGGAAGAGCGGGCCTGGATCGACGCCTACCACACCCGGGTGCGCGACACACTGGCGCCGCTCGTCGATGCCGGAACCCGCGGCTGGTTGGACCGCGCCACTGCGCCTCTGGCGCTCTGATCCGGGCGCCTTCGAGTGCGCCCCGGTGCAGAACGTGCGCCTCGGCCACACGCAAGGATCGGATGGTGACGATGTCCGGCGGGTCCAGCTGATCGTCTCCGACGACGCCACCGGCCCGCTCGACGGTGACAAGCTGTGCGACGTCGGCTTGGCGATACGCAAAGCTCTTTAGACGGCCGGCGAAACGCTGCGCGTCATCGCCGAGCACGCCGAACAGCGCGAGCTCCACGAACTCAGTGAAGGGTCGTCCTCTCCCTCATGCTGTTCGAGCCCCGCTGAGCGCCTCAGCGGCGTCGTGGCCGATGGCTCATGGGCTGGAGCGCAGGACAGGGCCCGAACCGGCGCGCTATAAGGCCCGTCACGAGACGACCCGCCTGCGTCTCGGAGATGACGCGGGTGAAACCGCGGCCGACCCGCGCGCGAAGGGACAGCATGATCCGCCGCCTCGCATTCCTGGTCCTGGCCCTTACCGCAAGCCTGTCGGCCGCGTCGGCGCAAGGCTTCCGCACGCCAGCCGACTTGGTGCGGTCGAGCCTCGTGGCCGAGCCGATCGCGGTGGCCGGGGCGCAGCCGTTCACCCTGGCGGTGCGGATGCAGGTGAAGCCGGGCTGGCACGTCTACTGGCGCAACCCGGGCGATTCCGGTCTGCCCCCCGAAGTGACTTGGACCTTGCCGGCGGGCTTCAACGCCGGCGCGATCCGGTGGCCCGCCCCCGAGCGCATCGCGATCGCGACGCTGATGAACTACGGCTACGAGGGCGAGGTCACCCTGCTCGTGCCGGTCACGCCGCCGCCGAGCCTCGACCCGGCCGATCCGGTGCGGATCCAGGCCAAGCTGACCTACCTGGTCTGCGAGACCGAATGCGTCCCGGGCTCCGCCGACCTCGCCTTGACCCTGCCGGTGGGCGAGCCCCGGCCAGATGCCGGGCAGGCTGCCCTGTTCGAGCGGGCTCGCACCGCATTGCCCGCCCCTGCGCTCTGGCCGCTGCAACTCTCGAGTCAGGGCGACACGCTGCAACTCGACTTCGCCGCGGCCGGCCTAAAGCCCGAGTCTATCAAGGCCGCATCGTTCTTCCCCTATTCCGAGACCGCCATCGACAACGCCGCCGTCCAGGTGATGCGCGTCGATGCATCCGGCCTGCACCTCACCCTCGCGCGGAGCACCCCGACGGACCCGGCACCGGCCGCCCTGCCGGGCGTGCTCACCGTGGAGGAGACGACCGGCGCCGAAACGCATCGCCTGGCCTTCGCGTACGGGGACGAGCCGGTTGCACCGGTCCCAGTGGCTGCACCCGAGGCTTCCGCCGCAGCCCAACCGGTCGCCCCGGCCTTCGACGCGCTGACCCTGGCGACCGCGGCGGGCCTGGCCTTTCTGGGCGGGCTGATCCTCAACCTGATGCCCTGCGTTTTTCCCGTCCTGTCGATTAAGGTGCTCGGCCTCGTCCGGCATGCCGGCGAGAGCGCGGCGCGCGTGCGCCTGCACGGCCTCGCCTACACGGCTGGGGTGATGGCAAGCTTCCTAGGCCTTGCAGGCTTGCTGCTCGCCCTCAAGGGCGGCGGGGCCGCGATCGGCTGGGGCTTCCAGCTGCAATCGCCGGCCGTGGTGGCCGGGCTCGCCTATCTGCTGCTCGCCATGGGCCTGAGCCTGTCGGGGGTTGTCCATGTCGGCGGTCGGCTCACCGCCATCGGCGACGGGCTCGCCCGGCGCTCGGGTCTCAGCGGCTCATTCTTTACGGGCGTTCTCGCGACCCTGGTGGCAACCCCCTGCACGGCACCGTTCATGGGCTCGGCCGTGGGCTTCGCGCTGACCCAGAGCGCCGGAGTCGCGCTCGCGGTGTTCGCCAGCCTGGGCTTGGGCCTCGCCCTGCCCTTCCTGGCGCTGACCCTGTGGCCGCCGGCGCTGCGGGCGCTGCCGCGGCCGGGCGCCTGGATGGAAACCCTGAAGCAGGTTCTGGCTTTCCCGGTCTACGCAACGGTGGCGTGGTTGATCTGGGTCCTGGCCCAGCAGGTCGGCCCGCAGGGGCTTCTGGTGGGGCTGATCGGCCTCGTGCTGGTGGGCTTCGCGGCCTGGGCCTGGGAGCACGGGCGCGTCGCCGCTTCGCGGGTCGGACCCGTCGTCCAGGGCGTCGCGCTGCTGACGGTCGTCGCCGTCGGGGCACTGACCCTGACCCTCGATCGCGACCGGGCCGTGCCCGTCGCCCAGGCCGCCGCAGAGGGCGTCGAGCCCTTCACGCAGGCGCGTCTCGACGCCTTGGTGAACGCGCGGCGGCCGGTCTTCGTGAACATGACCGCCGCTTGGTGCATCACATGCGCGGTCAACGAGACGACCTCGCTGTCCACGAAGGTCGTGCGGGCCGCCATGAAGGATCGGGGTGTGACCTACCTGAAGGGCGACTGGACCAACCAGAACCCCGAGATCACCCGCCTGCTGGAGGCGCATGGGCGCAGCGGCGTCCCGCTGTACCTGCTCTACACGGGCACTGGGGAGGCACAGGTGCTGCCGCAGATCCTCACCGAGGGAACGGTGCTGGCGGCCTTGAAGGCGGTACCGGCCGCCCCCGGTAAGAGCGCAGCGCTGGCACGCTGACCGAGGAGGCAGGCGCGCCGTTCCGCCCCGACGGGCTGGAGGTCTTCAGGCTTCGAGGGAAAACGTCTCGTCGAAGGCGTATCCCGAGCCCCGCACGGTGCGGATCGGGTCGGCCTGCCGGGGGGCGTTGAGCGCCTTACGCAGCCGCCCGACATGCACGTCCACGGTGCGCTCGTCGATGTAGACGTCGTGGCCCCAGACCCCGTCGAGGAGCTGTTCACGGGAAAAAACCCGGCCTGGCGCCAGCATCAGGAATTCGAGCAGCCTGAATTCGGTTGGTCCGAGATGGAGTTCCTCGCCGGCGCGCCGGACCCGGTGGCCGGAGCGGTCGAGCTCGATGTCGCCTGCCGCCAGACGGTCGGCGACGTGGGCCGGCTTGGCCCGGCGCAGCAGCGCCCGAACGCGAGCCAGCAGTTCCGGCACCGAAAACGGCTTGACGATGTAGTCGTCGGCGCCGGTTCCGAGCCCGCGGACCCGGTCGCCTTCCTCGCCGCGCGCGGTGAGCATGATCACCGGCAGACGCTCGGTCTCGCGCCGGGCCCGGATGCGGCGGCACAACTCGATGCCCGAGAGGCCGGGCAGCATCCAGTCGAGCAGGACCAGATCGGGCGTGCGCTCGGCCAGGAGCAGTTCGGCGTCGTCACCGCGACTGGCCGAATCCACCAGGAATCCTTCGGCCTCCAGGTTGTAGCGCAGCAGGGTAGTCAGCGCCTCCTCGTCCTCAACGATCAGGACTTGCATGCTCACGTTCGATAACCTGTTCCGAATTCGGCACGCATCGAATCAACCGCGCCGGAGGGCCCGGACGCGCCGATGGTGCGGCAGGGGCCGCGATTCCTCAACCCACGCGCACTCCCACCGGGGCTTTGTCCCGCAGGTGGGAGTGCGCGCTGCGGAGGAACCGCGAACCGCATGTCACGGGGCCGTGGCGGCAGGCCCGACCGTCGCGTAGTTCGACGCGTCGTTCTTCGGCCGCTCGCCCGCCAGCGTCTCACCGGTGGCGAGGTAATGGATCGTCTCGGCGATATTGGTGGTGTGGTCGCCGATGCGTTCGACGTTCTTCGCGCAGAAGAGCAGATGCGTGCAGAACGAGATGTTGCGCGGATCCTCCATCATGTAGGTGAGGAGCTCGCGGAACAGCGAATTGTACAGGGCATCGATCTCGCCATCCCGCTCCCAGACATCGTAGGCCGCCTTGATGTCGCGGCTGGCATAGGCGTCGAGGATATCCTTGAGCTGAGCTTCCGCGAGGTCGCTCATGTGACGCACGCCGAGCACGATCTTCTGCGCAGGCGCCTGATCGGAGATCGCGACGACCCGCTTGGCGACGTTCTTGGCGAGGTCGCCGATCCGCTCCAGATCGCCGGACACGCGGATTGCCGAGATGGTCTCGCGCAGGTCGATCGCCAGCGGCTGACGCCGGGCGATGAGCAGCACTGCCCGCTCTTCGATGTCACGCTGGAGCGCATCGAGGCGCTTGTCGGCGAGGATCACCGCCTGGGCGAGCGTATCGTCCCGGCGGACGAGGGCATCGGTCGCCTCGGCGGCCATCTTCTCGGCGACGCCGCCCATCTCGGAAATCGAGCGACGCAGGTCATCCAGGTCGGTGTCGTAGGAACTGACGATATGGCCGGGCATGGTGGATCCTTCGATGGCGTCCCGCAAACCTTGATCCGCGAGGTCTGGCGGAAACCCGCCGCTGCGATCACGGATACCGTTGTACGTTTCCCGGTACCCAGTCCCTTGGATAGTTCACGTCATGATGCGAAGCGGAGCGGCTTTCGGTACGCGACAAAAACAACCGGAATAGGCCGATGTTCCCAGATCAACGCAACATGCCTCGGAGTAGCGCCCGGTCGAATTCCGGTCGGGCGCGGCTCCGCGTCTTGAGATCGACGCGCAAACATGTGCCGATTCGGTCATCAACTCTTCCGCGAAACTTCCGCGATTGGCTTAACCGAACCGCCCGGTGATGTAATCCTGGGTCCGCTGCTCCACAGGGTTCATGAACATGCGGTTGGTGGGGCCGAACTCGATCAATTCACCCAGGTACATGAAGGCGGTGAACTGCGAGATGCGGGCAGCCTGCTGCATGTTGTGCGTGACGATCACGATGGTGAACTCATCGCGCAGCTGCTCGATCAATTCCTCGATGCGGCCCGTGGAGATCGGGTCGAGCGCCGAGGTCGGCTCGTCGAACAGGATCACCTCCGGGCTCTGGGCCACGGTGCGGGCGATGCACAGGCGCTGCTGCTGGCCGCCGGAGAGCCCGGTGCCCGCCTGGCGCAGCTTGTCCTTCACCTCGTCCCAGAGGGCGGCCTTGCGCAGGGACTGCTCCACCCGTCCGTCGAGTTCGGATTTCGGCAGCTTCTCGTAGAGGCGCAGCCCGAAGGCCACGTTGTCGTAGATCGACATCGGGAACGGCGTGGGCTTCTGGAAGACCATGCCGATCCGCGAGCGCAGGTCGTTCAGGTCGACGGACGGGTCGAGGATGTTCTCGCCGTCGAGCATGATCTGACCTTCGGCCCGCTGCTCCGGGTAGAGGCTGTAGATCCGGTTGAAGCAGCGCAGCAGCGTGGACTTGCCGCAGCCGGACGGCCCGATCAGGGCCGTGACCTGGCGGTCGTGGAAGTTGATGTCGACGTTCTTCAGCCCGTGGAAGCTGCCGTAGTAGAAGTTCAGACCCTTCACGGCGATCCGGACCGCACCGCCCTCGTTGGCGTGGTTGCGGGTGAGATCGACCGTGGGGATCGCGGAAGCGGCGTTCATCGTCGTGTCCTCGAGAAGGGTCTTAGCGCGACATCTGCGGCTTGATGACGAGACGGGCGATGATCGACAGCACCAGGATCGTCGCGGTGATGAGGAGCGCCCCGGCCCAGGCGAGGCTCTGCCAGTTCGGATAGGGTGAGAGGGCGAACTGGTAGATCATGACCGGAAGGTTCGCGACGCCGCCCATGAGGTCGGGCGAGAACCACGAATTGTTGTTGAGCGCGGTGAACAGGAGCGGCGCGGTCTCGCCGGCGATGCGGGCCAGCGCCAGGATGATCCCCGTGACGATGCCGGCCGAGGCCGCCCGCCAGGTGACGCTGATGATCACCGTCGAGGGCGGGGCCCCGAGAGCGGCCCCGGCCTCGCGCAGGGTGCCGGGCACCAGGCGCATCATGTCCTCGGTGGTGCGTACGATCACCGGCACGGCGATGATGGCGAGCGCCACGCCGCCGGCCCAGCCCGAATAGGTCCCCATCGGCCGCACCATCAGGGTGTAGACGAACAGGCCGATCAGGATCGACGGCGCCGAGAGCAGGATGTCGTTGAGGAAGCGGATCAGCCCGGCGATCTTCGAGAACCGGCCGTACTCGGCCAGGTAGGTCCCGGCCATGACGCCGACTGGCGTCGCGATCGTGATCCCGATCCCGGTGAGCACCAGGCTACCCAGGATCGCGTTGGCGATGCCGCCGCCCTCGGAGCCGGGGCCCGGGGTCGGGTGCATGAACATGGCGGGCGTGAAGCCCTGCACGCCCTGGATGATCAGCATCAGCAGGATCGAGCCGAGCACCACGGCGCCCACGATCGTGGCGACCAGGCAGGCGGTGCGCAGCACGCGGTCGGCGATCCGCCGGCTGGGGCGGACCCGTCCGGAGCGGCGCGGCGCGGCGGTGTTGAAGGCCATGGGGTTGGACGCGTCCATCGAGAGCCCTCCTCAGGCAGCTTTGACGCGGCGCGTCAGCAGCCGGGCGATGATGAGCACCACGAAGGTGATGATGAAGAGGATGCAGCCCAGGGCCATCAGGGCGTTGAGCTGGAGACCGTCGGCCTCGTTGAACTCGTTGGCGATGCGCGATGCGATGGTCGAGCTCGGGTCGAAGATCGAGGCCGAGAGGCGGTTGGCGTTGCCGATCACGAAAGTCACCGCCATCGTCTCGCCGAGGGCGCGGCCGAGGCCGAGCATGATCGCGCCGATGATCGAGACGGAAGCCTGCGGCACCAGCACGTGGCGGACCACTTCCCAGGTCGTGCAGCCGATGCCGTAGGCGCTCTCGCGCAGAACGGTCGGGATCTGGTCGAGCATGTCGCGGGCGATCGAGGCGATGAACGGCACGATCATGATCGCCAGGATGATGCCGGCGGTGAACACGCCGACCCCGGACGGGACCCGGGCGTAGAACAGCGTGCCGACGATCGGCAGGCCCTCGACGATGTTCGATACCGGGATCTGGACGAAGCGCGCGAAGAGCGGCGCGAACACGAACAGGCCCCACATGCCGTAGATGATGCTCGGCACCGCGGCGAGCAGCTCGATGGTCATCGCCACTGGCTTGCGGGCCCAGCCTGGGCAGAGCTGCGTAAGGTAGACGGCGATCCCCAGGGAGACCGGGACGCCGATCAGGAGTGCCAGCGTGGCGGAGGCCACGGTCCCGATGACGGCGACCAGGGAGCCGTACTGCTCGGTCCCGACGTTCCAGGCGCTGGAGGTCAGGAAGGCGAACCCGAATTCCCGGAAGGCGGGCCAGCCGCCGTAGAGGATCGAGCCCAGGATTCCGGCGAGCACCACGAGCACGAACAGGGCCGCGCCGTAGGAGCAGACCCGGAACAGGGTGTCGAGGTTCCGGCTCGGTCCCTTGCGCGCGGCGGCGGCGCGAGGTCGGGCGAGGGCAATCGTCTCGGTCAAAGCGGACATCCGCGATTCTCTGCGAAGGGAGGCGTGGTAGCGCGGTGCGGGCCGCGATGCGAGGGAGGGGGCCGCGACCCCCTCCCCATCTCACTCACATGTTGAAGACGGGCTTACCGTCCTTGCCCTTCACGGTTTTCCACTCTTCGTGGATCAGAGCGACGACGTTATCCGGCAGCGGCACGTAATCGAGGTCTGAGGCGAGCTTATCGCCGTTCTTATAGGCCCAATCGAAGAACTTCAGCGTATCCGCGGCCTTGGCCGCATCGGCCGATTCCTTGTGGACCAGGATGAAGGTCGCCGCCGTGATCGGCCACGCATCGTCGTCCGGCTGGTTGGTCAGCGAGATACCGAAGCCCGGGGCCGACTTCCAATCGGCGCTGGCGGCGGCGGCCTGGAACGCCTTGTCGTCCGGCTGCGGATACTTGCCGGCCTTGTTCTGCAGCAGGGCGTAAGCGAGCTTGTTCTGCTTGGCGTAGGCGGATTCGACGTAGCCGATGGCGTTCGGCACCTGCTTGACGGTGGCGGTCACGCCCTCGTTACCCTTGCCGCCCTGCCCGACCGGCCAGGAGATCGTCGTGGCCGCGCCGTATTCCTTCTTCCAGGTCTCGGACGCCTGGGACAGGTAGGTGGTGAAGATGTTGGTCGTGCCCGAGGCGTCCGACCGGTAGACCGGGGTGATGGTGGCGTCCGGGAGTTTCACGCCGTCGTTGAGCTTCGCGATCCGCGGGTCGCTCCACTTGGAGATCTTGCCGGCGTAGATGTCCGCCAGGATGTCGCCGGTGAGCTTCAGCTTCCCGGGCTCGAGGCCGGCGATGTTCACCACCGGCACGACACCGCCCATCACGGTGGGGAACTGGACGAGGCCATCCTTGGCCAGCTGCTCGCCCTTGAGTGGCGCGTCGGTGGCGCCGAAATCAACGGTCTTGGCCTGAATCTGCTTGATGCCGCCGCCGGAGCCGATGGACTGGTAATTCAGTCCGGAGCCGGTCTCCTTGCGGTAGGCTTCGGCCCACTTCGAGTAGACCGGGAACGGGAAGGTGGCACCGGCTCCCGTGATGTCGGCAGCGAGTGCCGCGGACGCCAGCTGGACCGTGGCGAGGCCGACGGCGAGCGCGTAAGCAAAGGGTCTCAAGGGTATCTCCATTGCCGTCGGGCGAGAGCCTGCGCCTCTCCGCCGGCAAGCCCATGCCCGCGGCAGAGCTGTGCGGCCGGTCTTCCAAGAGACCCGGCGCCGGCCGCCCGATGGGCCGGGCGTTACGACAGGGAGATGACATCGGCATGACATCGCGCCGCAGAGACGAAGGCACGGTTTGGCGCGCTGGCGCGTTCAAGCCCGGTGGCGGCATCTCGGCGGTGCTGCCCGTGAGACCAGGAAGGCAGTCGGATCGTGGATGATCAGGGGACCGACGCACAGGAAGGTCCCGATGCGGCATGGCTTGCCCTGCACGCCGACCGCGAGGCCGTGGAGCGCGCGCTGACCCTGGCTCAGGCCCGTCAGCGCTACGGCACCGACGCCGAGGCGATCGCTCAGGCGCGCCACGAGGAGGTCGAACTTCTGGTGGATCTCGACAGGATTCTGACGCAGATCCGGGCGGCGGAGTACCGTCGGCGGCCCGGCTCGCGGCGCTGGTAGCGCCGGGCGAAAGCAATCTTGGTTCGGGCTAATACGGGTCCGGTCGGGGCGCGGCTTCAGCCGACCCGGCGCAGCTCCCGCTCCTTCTGACGCAAGCGCAGGAGCAGTTCCACGTGCGTGTCGGTGATCGGCTGCGTGTCGACGCTGCCTTCATAGACCGTGCGGAGCGTCAGCCCGAGCTGGTGCGTGTCGATCGCCTGCTTGAGGGCCCGACCTGAATGCCCGCGCCCCTCGGACGCGACGATGGACGGCTTCATGTTTTCCTCCCGCCCTTCAACCGCGTGCTCCTGAACCACGGTCCCGGGATGGGATCAGTCTCGCCAGGAATGGTTAACAAAACGTTACGCGCAACTAACGGTTAAGGTTGATGCGCGTTCATGCATCCGTCCCTTGCAGAAGCCTGGCCGCCGCAGCGCGGGCCTCGTCGGTCACCGTGGCGCCGGCCAGCATCCGCGCGATCTCCTCGCGGCGCTCCGCCACCGGTAGGCTCGCCACCCGGGTCGCGACCCGGCCGGCGCCCTTCACGGGGGCCTTGGCGATCAGGAAATGTGTGCTCGCGCGGGCCGCGACCTGGGGGGCGTGGGTCACGGCCACCACCTGGACGGTGGCGGCGAGCCGGGCGAGGCGCAGGCCGATCGCGTCGGCCACCGCGCCCCCGACCCCGGTGTCGATCTCGTCGAAGATCAGGGTCGGGGCGGAGCCCTTGTCGGCGAGCACGACTTTCAGGGCGAGCATGAAACGCGACAACTCGCCGCCGGAGGCGACCTTCATCATCGGGCCGGGTTTCGTGCCGGGGTTGGTCTGCGCCCAGAACTCGACCCGGTCGATGCCGGCGGGATCGCGTGCCTCCGGGTCGGTGACGATCTCGGTGATGAACCGGGCGCGTTCCAGCTTCAGCGGCGGCAACTCAGCCTTCACGGCCGCATCCAAGTGCTTGGCCGCCTTGCGGCGCCCGGCACTGAGCTTCTCGGCCGCCTCCGCGTATTGCGATTCGGCCTTCGCCCTTGCTTGCTCCAGGCCCTCCAGGGCCGCCTCACCGGCATCGAGGCTCGCAACCTCGCCGGCGTAGCGCTCCGCCAGGGCGGCGAGGTCGTCGGCTGGAACGTCGTATTTCCGAGAGGCGGCACGCAGCGCAAAGAGCCGCTCCTCCGCTCGCTCCAGGTCGCGCGGGTCGAACTCGGTTTCCGTGACAGCGGCGTCCAGGACCGCGCGTGCCTCGTCGAGGGCGACCATGGCGGCGTCTAGGGCGTTGACGCAGGGATCGATCAGGGCCGGGAGCTGTCCGGCCCGGCGCTCCAGCTTGCGCAGGGCGGCCGATATGTGCGGCACGCCGGAATGCGGTCCGCCGACGGCGTCGAGCGCCTCGTTCAGCTCGCGGGCGACCTTCTCCGATTGCTGCATGACGCTGCGGCGTTCGGCGAGCTGGGCCTCCTCGCCGTGCTGGGGCGCCAACGTGGCGAGTTCCTCCACGGCGTGGCGCAGGAAGTCGGCCTCCTTGCGGGCCGCCTCGATGCGAGCCCGGTGCTCGGCAAGTTCCGAGCGCGCCGTGCGCACGGCCTTGGCGGCCGTCGCAACCTTGCCAAGCTGGGATTGGAGGCCCCCGAAGGCATCGAGGATCGCCCGGTGGGAGGCCGGGTCGGCCAGCGCGCGGTCGTCGTGCTGGCCGTGGATTTCCACGAGCGCAGCGCCGATCGCCCGTAGAACCTGCACGCCCACCGGCTGGTCGTTGACGAAGGCACGGGTACGGCCGTCGGCCATCTGGGTCCGGCGCAGGATCAGGTCGCCCTCGGTGTCGATCTCGGCCTCGGCCGCGATCCGGCGGGCCGGATGATCAAGGGGGAGATCGAACACCGCGGTGACGCCGCCCTGCGGCTCCCCATGGCGCACGAGTCGACCGTCGCCGCGGCCGCCGAGGGCCAGGGCGAAGGCATCGAGCAGGATCGATTTGCCCGCACCCGTCTCCCCGGTCAGGACGCTGAGGCCTGTCCGGAAATTCAGTTCGAGCCTGTCGATCAGAACGATGTCGCGGATCGCGAGCTGCGCCAGCATGCGGCGGCGGGGATTCCTGAGGGCGGGACCGCAGACATAAGGCCGCCGCGGCGCGGATTCACCCCAAAAATGCGTCGCGCCCCAATTGCGATGCCGCGGGGCCGCGCCGACGAGAAAGGCCCGGAGCGGCGGCTCCGGGCCCTGGGGCGTCTTGAGGCAAGCCGAAGCCCGCCGGCGGCAGGCCGAAGCCTGCCGGATCGGTCACTCGGCCGAGGCGGTCTTGCCCGTCACGGTCCGGTAGATCTTGGACAGGAACGAGGTCTTCTCCTCGCGGGGCTCGAGGCCGCCCTTGGCCAGGAGCGCGTGCGCATCCTTGTACCAGGGGCTGTCCGGGAAGTTGTGCCCCAGCACCGCCGCGGAGTTCTGCGCCTCCTGGGTAATCCCGAGCGCCCAGTACGCCTCGGTCAGGCGCTCCAGCGCCTCTTCCGCATGGCGGGTGGTCTGGTACTTGGCAACGACGTCGCGGAACCGGTTGATCGCGGCCGGGAAGTTGCGCCGCTCCAGGTAATAACGGCCGACCTCCATCTCCTTGCCGGCGAGCTGGTCGCGGGTGATCTGGATCTTCGAGCGCGCATCTGTCGAGTACTCGGACGTCGGGTACTTCTGGACCAGCTCCTGCAGGGCGACCAGCGCCTTCTCGGAGCGGTCCTGGTCGCGGGTCACGTCCGGGATCTGCTTGTAGTTCGACATCGCCATCAGATACTGCGCGTAGGCAGCATCCTTACTGGCCGGGTGGCGCTGCAGGTACCGCTTCGCCGCGCTGATCGCGTCGTCGTACTTCTGGCCCTCGTAATTGGCGTAGGCCGTCATGAGCAGCGCCTTCCGGGACCACTCGGAATACTGGTACTGCTTGTCGAGACTGTCGAATTTCTTGACCGCGCCCTCGTAGTCGCTGTCCTCCAGCTTGGCCAAGCCTTCGCTGTAGAGCTTGTCCGCGGGGACATCCGGCACGACTTCGGGCTTGTACTTTTCGGCGAAGAGGTTGGTCGGGTCGAAGTCGCAGCCGCCGAGGCCCAGGCCGAGAACGGCCACGAAGGGCGCCATGAAGGCAGCCGCCCGGCGATGACGAATGGTGACAGGCATCTGGCGCTCTTTCCCGGGACCGGCGCACGTCCCGCGCCGTCGTGCCATCGCGTGAATGGATCCGGCCCGACCGGGCCGTGCCCGTCGTTCACGGACCGTTAAACCCTGACGCTTGATTCGGGCACGAAAGCGGCAAGGCCGCGGCAGACCGTATCGGTTGCCAGCTGTGTCCCGCAGGTCACAGACCTGGGCTCAGAGATCGCCCGCGAAGGCGGCGATGCCGAGGCCGACGCCGAGTTCCGACAGGACGGCTTCGCGGCGCGAGCCCTGCGCCTCGATGATGGCGTAGTTGGACCGGTCGGCGAAGAGGGCGGAGAGCACGCCGACATTCATCCGGTGGCCGCCGCAATAGGAGCGGTAGGCGCCCTGGATCGGCAGGCCGGCCAGCGCGAGGTCGCCGACCGCATCGAGGATCTTGTGGCGGACGAACTCGTCCGGAAAGCGCAGACCCTCGGGATTGACAACCGCCGTCTCGCCGACCGCGACGGTGTTCTCCAGCGACGCGCCCAGCGCGAACCCGGCCTTCCAGTAGCGCTCCACATCCTTCATCATCCCGAAGGTGCGGGCGCCGGCGATCTCCCGGCGGTAGGTGGCGGGAGACAGGTCCATCGCCTTGCGCGAGCGGCCGATCACCGGGCTGTCGAAATCGATCTCCACATCGAGGCGGAAGCCCCGGTCGATCGGACGCAGCTCGGCGAAGGCACGGCCGGTCTCGATGCGGACGTGGCGCAGGATCTTCAGCCAGCGGCGCGGGGTGCCGCAGGAGGCGATCCCAGCCGTGTCGATGGCCTGTACGAATTGGAGGGCTGAACCGTCGAGGATCGGCATCTCCGGCCCGTCGATCTCGACCAGGGCGTTGTCGACACCCAGTCCGTAGAGGGCCGACATCAGATGCTCGATGGTGGCGACGGCACCGGTCTCGACGTCACCGATGACGGTGCAGAGTTCGGTGGCGGAGACCAGGGCGTGATGGGCCTTGATCAGGCGGTCGTTGCCGTGGGTGGTGCTGGTCCGAAGAAACGCGATGCCGTGATTGGCCGGAGCTGGGCGGATGGTGATCTCGGCCGGGTTCCCGGAATGGACCCCGACTCCCGAGAGCGTTACCGGCCCCTTCAGGGTCGTCTGTTTATGCGTTCGCATTCATTAGCCCCCGGCCGCGATCAGGTCCGCCATCCCGACCAGGGATGGTGAGGAAACTGTCCGATCCGTCCGCTGCTTGAAGCCCCTACCCGCGCTATCAGGTTGTGTCCCGGAGCGCGTCTCATTGGTCTGGAAGTGTCTATAGCTGCACCGCACAGGGCAGCCAAATCACGGATTCTTACGCTCTGTTACAGACACGCTTGCTGTTGGGAGCGGCTAAAAACCTGACGGCACAAAGGCTTAAAGCTTGGTTAATGCGTGGCTAACCAGTGGCCGTTCTGTGGCGTGTATGCATCACGCGCCTGGGGATAGCGACTCAATCGTTAACCCCGCTGAGACCCCAGTCCTCGTTCTTCGCAACCAAGGGTTGCTTCGCTGCAGCGCGAAGGGCCAGCGGTTTCCCGCCGGCCCCTCTTTCGTCATCGCGTGCTTCGCGCGTTCAGTTCGCCTGACGGCGGAGGAAGGCCGGAATCTCGAGCTGATCGTCGTCCATCATCCGGGACTGGGGCGCAACGCGTCCCTGGGCATCGAGGCCGCCCTGCGCCGGCCGGTATTGCGGCGCCGCCGGAAGCGGAGCGCGCGGGGCCGCCGGCACGTGGGGCTGGTTCAGCTGGGGCTGGTTCAGCTGGGGCTGCGCCAGCTGGGGCTGGGCCATATGCTGCTGACCCTGGTGGGGCTGCGGCGCCACCGGGCCGGCGGCCCGGGGAGCAGGCACGCCGTCCATGTCTTCGCGCCGTCCGCCGAAGCCGACGGTGGCGAGGCGGCGCAGCAGCGAGGTCCGCTTGGATTCCGGTGCGGCTTCCTCGGCGGCCCGGTTCGCCAGGATCTGGTTCTGGGCGATCGGCGGCAGCTCGTGGATCTGCGGCATGCGCGGGGCGCGGGCGAGCGGCGCGGCCGCGGGGGCGGCCGGACGCGGCGGGACGAACGGGCCGGCCTGGAACTGCGGAGCCGGCTCGGCCTGCTGCTGGGCGGGGGCCGGGACGAACGGCGCGGCGGCCCGCGGCTGGGACGGGGCGAGGACGACCTCGTCGCGGGCGACCGGAGCGGGAGCCTCGAAGCGGGTCTCGGCGCGCATCTCGGGAGCCGGCTGCGGGGCGGCCGGCGCCTGATGCTGTACGGGGGCCTGGGCGATCGAGTCCGTGCGGATGCTCGGAATCGGCGAGGTCGCGCGGGCACGGGCCTCGGCCCGCAGGCGCTCGGCGACTTCGGCGATACGCTGCTCGGTCTCGGCGATCGCCGGGTTGTTCGGCGAGTTGGCCGAGATCAGCAGCGGCTCGATGCCGGTGGCGACGACAGACACCCGGATAATGCCGTCGAGGCTCTCGTCGAAGGTGGCGCCCAGGATGATGTTGGCGTCCTGATCGACCTCCTCGCGGATGCGGGTGGCGGCCTCGTCGAGCTCGTACAGGGTCAGGTCGGAGCCGCCGGTGATCGAGATCAGCAGGCCGCGGGCGCCCTTCATGGAGACGTCGTCGAGGAGCGGGTTGGCGATGGCCGCCTCGGCGGCGCGGTTGGCGCGCTTCTCGCCCGACGCCTCGCCGGTGCCCATCATGGCCTTGCCCATGCCGCGCATGATCGCCCGGACGTCGGCGAAGTCGAGGTTGATCAGGCCTTCCTTGACCATCAGGTCGGTGATGCAGGCGACGCCCGAGTAGAGCACCTGGTCGGCCATCGCGAAGGCGTCGGCGAAGGTGGTCTTCTCGTTGGCGACCCGGAACAGGTTCTGGTTCGGGATCACGATCAGGGTGTCGACCGCGGCCTGCAACTCCTGGATGCCGCTCTCCGCGGTGCGCATGCGGCGCACGCCCTCGAACTGGAACGGCTTGGTGACAACACCGACCGTGAGGATGCCCATGTCGCGGGCAGTCCGGGCGATGACCGGCGCGGCGCCGGTTCCGGTGCCGCCGCCCATGCCGGCGGTGATGAAGCACATGTGGGCGCCCGAGAGCTGGTCCCGGATCTCGTCGATCACCTCGTCGGCGGCGGCCGAGCCGACCTCCGGGTGTGAGCCGGCGCCGAGGCCCTGGGTCACGCCCAGGCCCATCTGGATCACCCGCTCCGCCTTCGAGGAGGTGAGCGCCTGCGCGTCGGTGTTGGCGACCACGAACTCGCAGCCGAGCAGCCCCGATTCGATCATGTTGTTGACTGCGTTGCCGCCTGCGCCGCCGACACCGAAGACGGTGATGCGGGGCTTGAGTTCCCGGATGTCCGGCGCCTGGAGGGTAATGGCCATGGTGTCGAGCCTCTCGCTTACTCTGCTTTCCGTGCGGCGCTGCGGCGCCGATATTTTTTCGATCCCCCGCCCGTGAAGGCGGCGGTGAAACTCTAGAAGCTCTCTCGGAGCCAGCGCCCGACCCGGCTGATGTACCGGTCCGATCCCGTGGCCGCGAAGGCGCCGTGCCCCCGCGGCTCGAAGTGCTCGGCGTGCGCCACCTGCGGGTAGACCAGCAGGCCGACGGCGGCCGAGAAGGCCGGTCCCTTGGCCGCCTCGGGCAGGCCGCGGATCCCCAGCGGCCGGCCGATGCGGACCTGACCCTGGAGGACGCGCCGGGCGACCTCCGGCAGGCCGACGAGCTGGCTGGCGCCCCCCGTCAGCACCACCCGGCGTCCGGCCTGGGCCGCAAAGCCGGCATCCCGCAGGCGGTCGCGGACCAGTTCGACCACCTCCTCGACCCGCGGCTTGATGATCCGCACCAGCTGCGAGCGCGGGATGTGGGCCGGGGCCTCGCCCTCGTCCTCGCCGACCCCGTGCACGGCGATCATGTCGCGATCGTCGGACGGGGTGGAGAGGGCCGAGCCGTAGAGGGTCTTCAGCCGCTCGGCCGCGGCCATGCGGGTGGAGAGCCCCCGGGCGATATCCATGGTGACGTGGTGCCCGCCGACCGCCACCGCGTCCACGTGGACGAGGTGGCCGCCCGAGAACACTCCGACGCTGGTCGTGCCGCCGCCCATGTCGACGACGCACACGCCCATCTCCGCCTCGTCGTCCACCAGGGCCGAGAGCCCGGCGGCGTAGGGCGTCGCGATCACCGCCTCGACCCCGAGATGGCAATGCTCGACCGCCAGCATGACGTTGCGGGCGGCGGCGAGCTCGCTCGTCACGACATGCAGGTCGACCCCGAGGGCCTCCCCGATCATGCCCGACGGATCGATCACTGCGCCCTGCCCGTCCAGTGCGTAGCCGGTGGGCAGCGCATGAAGCACGGCCCGGCCGGGGCTGACGCCGTGGGCGCTCGCCGTCTCCAGCACCCGCTCGACATCGCTGCCGGTGACGGTGCCGGAGCGGGTGTTCACCCGGGCCTGGAAATGCTGCGAGGCGAGCCGGCCGCCCGACATGTTGACGATGACCGACTGGACCTCGACTTTGGCCATCCGCTCGGCGGCGTGGACCGCCTGGCGGATCGCACCCTCGGCGGCGGCGAGATCGACGATCGCCCCACCCTTCAGCCCCAGCGAGCGCTGGTGGCCGATGCCGATGATGCGGGCGAGGTGCGTCCGGCCGCGCAGGGTCGAGAGCGCCTCGGCCGGCTGCAGCTCGGCGATGAGGCAGACGACCTTGCTGGTGCCGATATCGAGCACCGACAGGGTGGTCGAGCGCCGGGCGGAGAGCGGCTTCAGGCGCGGCGTGAGGCCGTGTTGGCTGTGCATTGACACTACCGGACGCAGAAGGCGGGACGGGCGGAGATCGCGGTTGAGGGCATCAGCTGGCTGCGCCCTTCTTCTTCGCCTTCTGGGCTTCCGCACGGGCGGCGGCGGCCTCCTCGGTCAGGCGCACCACCAGGCGGTCGGGCATGCGCAGATCCACCGCGATGATGTCCTTTTCGAGCAGGCCGGCCTCGCGCTCGAACCGGACGAGGCGGGCGAGCGCCGCGGCCGGGTCGATCTCGGGCAGGCGCACGTCCACGCCGTCGAGCTTGAGAGTCCAGCGCCGGCCCGAGACGTAGGTCCCGGCCTTGATCCGCTCGGAGAGCGGACCGGCGGCGGCGATGAGGGCGAGATATTCGGGCAGCTTGTTGTTGGCGTCGTCGCCGACCACGAGCGGCAGGCTGGCGTAGCGGTCGTCCCGCATCGCGTCGATCACGGTCCCGTCGGCGGCGATCACGTTGATCTCGCCGTTCTTCTGCCAGAGGGCAGCGGGCTCGCGCTCGACCTGGGTGATCGCGATCTCGTTCGGATAGATCTTGCGGACCGAAGCCTGGGCGATCAGCGGCACGGCGAGCAGCTTCTCGCGCACCGCCACGACGTCCAGGAACGGGACCGAGGAGCGCCAGTCGATGCCGGCCGCCGATAGCACCTCGCGCTCGTACATCCGGGAGATGCCCGAGATGGTCACGCGCTCGACGCCGAAGCCGAGGACCCGTGCGGCGATGTCCAGGGGGCGGCCCTGCTCGGCAACGAAGGACTCGTAGCGCCCGCTCGCCACGAAGCCGGCGAAGGCCACGGCAGCGAGGGACACGGAGACGCCCACGGTACCGACGCCGCGGGGCAAGCGCTCACTCAGGAGCTGGCCCTTGCGGGACCGGCGCACCGAGAGAGAGCGGTTGGGAGCGCGTCCGGTGAGCCGGTCCAACGCGGCGCCGACGAGGCGCGCGGGAAGGCTTCGACCGGCCGCGTCACCGCCGCTCAGCGATTCAGAGAAGCGTCCTCCACCATCCATCGGACGAGCTCACCGAAACCAAGACCCGCATGGGCCGCCATCTCCGGCACAAGGCTCGTCTGGGTCATGCCGGGTTGCGTGTTGACCTCCAGCACGACGAGCAAACCGGTTCCACCCGGTGTGTCGTCGTAGCGAAGGTCGGCACGGCTGACGCCCCGGCAGCCCAGTGCTTGATGCGCCGTTAACGACAACTCTTGGACACGCTGGTAAACATTTGGTTTAAGTTCGGCCGGCAGCACGTGCACCGAGCCCCCCGGAGCGTACTTCGCGTCGTAGTCGTACCAGTCCCCCGTGGCGGCCTTCACCTCGATCACCCCGAGTGCCTTGTCGCCCATCACCCCGCAGGTGAGTTCGCGACCCGCTATGTAAGGTTCTGCAAGGACTTGCTCGCCGAAGGTCCAGTCCTCGGAGGCGAGGATCTGAGGCGGGTGCGACCGGCCGTCGCGGACGATGATGACCCCCACGGACGAGCCCTCCGCGATCGGCTTGACCACGTAGGGCGGCGGAAGGGGATGGTTTTTCGCAGCCTCGAAGCGGTTAACGATCCGACCCGCCGGCACGTCCACGCCGGCGGCGTGCAGCACCGTTTTCGCCCGCTCCTTGTTCATGGCGAGCGCCGAGGCAAGCACGCCCGAATGGGTGTACGGAATCTTCAGGATCTCCAGCAGGCCCTGGATCGTGCCGTCCTCCCCGTCTGGGCCGTGCAGGGCGTTGAAGGCCACGTCCGGCCGCAACTCGGTGAGCACCGAAGCGATGTCCGGCCCGACATCGACCCGGGTGACCCGGTACCCCTCCCCTTCGAGCGCTGTGGCGCAGGCCGCGCCGGAGCTAAGCGAGACCTCGCGCTCGGCGGAGGTGCCGCCCAGGAGGACGGCGACGTGCTTGGACATGGTGGGCTCCGGGGAAGTCTGGGTCGAGGATCGGGTCACGCTGGGCCGACCCAGTCATGGATCGCGGCAAAGGCCGCCTCCGCGGTGACCGGTGGCAGAGCGCCGATGCCGCGAAGGACGCTGCCGGGTTCGATGCGGGCGATCTTGAAGGGGCGGACCGTGGAGGCGACGCCGAGCCCGGCCGCACCGAGATCCGCGATCGGGATGTCGCCGGCCATGCCGGCGTTTCGGGCGCTCGTGATCATTGTGATCCAAACATAACCGGCCCGCGCCACCGCGGCTCCAGAGACGACGACGGCAGGGTGCCGCTTCTCGGCCAGCCGGTCCGAAGAGGGGAACGGGACAACCACGACCGAACCGGCGGGGAAATCCAAGGCGTTAGCGGTCGGCATAATCTTCGTCGTCGATGGCGCTGCCCCATTGTGTGAACGCCACGAACGGATCCTCGCCCGCCGGGGGAGCCTTGTCGATCTGGATACCCTCCGGCGTGATCCGGTAGCGCACCCAATCACCGGGCCCGAGGGCGAGGCGCTCGCGCACCTCTGCGGGCAGCACGGTCTGACTCGTCACCGACATCTTCGAGTAGGCGGTGCGGGCGCTCGTGTCCGGCATCGCATCGGTTCCTCGCCGCGACTTACAGCTTACTGGCTTACCGGCTCAGAGGCCACGCCGATCCGCCGGATCTCCCAGCGCAGAGCGACACCGCTGGTCTCCCGCACCCGACGCCGGACCTCCTCGCCCAGCCCCTCGATATCGGCAGCGGTGGCGCCACCGGTGTTGATCAGGAAGTTGCAATGCATCGGCGAGACCTGGGCACCGCCCCGCGTCAGGCCGCGGCAGCCGGCGGCATCGACGAGTTGCCAGGCCTTCATCGTCGGATCCTTGCCGCCCTCCGGATTGGCGAAGGTCGAGCCGCCGGTGCGCTCGCGGATCGGTTGCGCGGCCTCGCGGGCCGCGGTGACCCGCTTCATCTCGGCCTCGATCGCGGCGCGGTCCCCGGGTGTTCCGCGCAACAACGCACGAGTAAAAACGACGTCCTCGGGCGCGTCGGAATGCCGGTAGGAAAAACCCATCTCAGCGTGGCTGAAGCGGCGCAGCGCTCCGCTCCTGTCGACGCCGTGCGCCTCGACCAGGACGTCCGTGGTCTCGCCGCCATGGGCACCCGCATTCATCCGCAGGGCGCCCCCGATCGAGCCCGGAATGCCCCGGTAGAACGCGAGCCCGTCGAGCCCGGCCTCGGCCGCCGCCTTCGCGAGGCGCATGTCCGGAACGGCGGTACCGACCTGCAGGGCGTCGCCGTCGATCGCGATCCCGCCGAACGCCTTGCCGCCGAGCCGGATGACCACGCCCGGCACCCCGCCGTCGCGGACGATCAGGTTGGAGCCGAGGCCGATCACCGTGACCGGCACGTCGGGCTCCAGGGCTGCGAGGAGGTGCGCGAGATCCTCCTCGTCCGCCGGGGTGAACAGCACCTCCGCCGGGCCACCGACGCGGAACCAGGTGAGGTCGGCCAGCGGCTGGTCGGCCAGCAGGCGCCCGCGCAGGGCCGGCGCGGCGGCGCGGATTCGATCGTGGAGCGATGCGGTCATGGGGTGATCTCCCCTCTCCCCGTACGCGGGGAGCGGGATGCGACGACCTCGTCGTCGTCGCATCGAGGCGGCAGCAGAGGGTGAGGGGGCGGCTCCGATAAAGGCTCGTCCGGAGCCGCCCCCTCACCTTCGCCTTTCGGGCTCGCCGCGCCGACGACGAGGTCGTCGCAGCTCTCTCCTCGCCTGCGGGAAGAGAGGGGAAGCGCGGCCAGGATCGTGTCCTGAATCACTATTGTATTGTCGGCGACTTCGGCATTCCAGACGCCGAGGATGCGGTAGCCCCGTGTGGCCAGCCATTCGTCCCGGACCCGATCGTGCGCATCGTCCGTGTGCTGGCTGCCGTCGATCTCCACGATCAGGCGCGCCTCGCGACAGCGATAATCCGCGACGCAGCGCCCGATCGGTTCCTGACGGACGAACTTGAAGCCTGCGAGACGTCGATCCCCCGGGCTGTTCCCAAGTCGGCGCTTCGCTTCCGCTAGAGCGACGCGAAGGTGGCGCCGAAACCGCGTTCGGTCCGGCTCGGCCGATCTCATCCCGCTCACTTCCCCCGCGCGGCGAGTTCGCCCGGCAGCGCGTAGGCCCATTGCGTGATGGTGCCGGCGCCGAGGCACACGACGTAGTCGGTGGGCTTGGCCAGTTCGCCTACGATGCCGGCCAGCTCCTCGGGCCGCTCCAGGGGGCGGGCGTCGCGGTGGCCGCGAGAGCGCAGGCCCGCGACGAGCGCGTCCCGGTCGGCGCCTTCGATCGGCGACTCGCCGGCCGTGTAGACCGGGGCGACGATCACGGTGTCGGCGTCGTTGAAGCAGGTGCAGAAATCGTCGAACAGCGAGGCGAGGCGGGTGTAGCGGTGCGGCTGCACCACCGCGATGACGTTGCCGTCGGTCGAGGCACGGGCCGCCTTGAGCACCGCCTTGATCTCCACTGGATGGTGCCCGTAATCGTCGAAGATCGTGGCGCCGTTCCACTCGCCGGTGCGGGTGAAGCGACGCTTGACCCCGCCGAAGCCCGCCAGCGCCCGACGGATGGCGTCGTGCGAGACGCCGAGCTCGTTGGCGACGGCGAGCGCCGCGGTGGCGTTCAGCGCGTTGTGCTTGCCCGGCATCGGCAGGACGAGATCTTCCATCTCCATGCGGAAGCCCGGACGCCGGTCTCGGATCATCACGCGGAAGCGGCTCTGGCCGCCCTTCAGATCCACATCCAGCAGGCGCACGTCGGCCTGGGGATTCTCGCCGTACGTGATGATGCGCCGGTCCTCGATATGGCCGACCATGTCCTGCACCACCGGATGATCGGTGCACATCACCGCGAAGCCGTAGAACGGGATGTTGTCGATGAAGCGCCGGAACGCGTCCTTCACCGCCTCGAACGAACCGAAATGGTCGAGATGCTCAGGGTCGATGTTGGTGACGATGGCGACATCGGCGGGCAGCTTGAGGAAGGTCCCGTCGGACTCGTCGGCCTCCACCACCATCCAGTCGCCCTCGCCCATGCGGGCGTTGGTCCCGTAGGCGTTGATGATGCCGCCGTTGATCACGGTCGGGTCCAGGCTGCCGGCGTCGAGCAGAGTCGCGACCAGCGAGGTCGTGGTGGTCTTGCCGTGGGTGCCCGCGATGGCGACGCAGGACTTGAAGCGCATCAGCTCGGCCAGCATCTCGGCGCGCCGGACCACGGGCAGCCGGCGCTCGCGGGCGGCCTGCAGCTCCGGGTTGTCCCGGCGGATCGCGGTCGAGACCACCACCAGGGCGGCCGCGTCCACGTTCTCGGCCTGGTGGCCGACGAAGGTGCGGATTCCCTTCTCGGCCAGCCGGCGGACGTTGGCGTTGTCCGAGGCGTCGGAGCCCTGGACCGTGTAGCCGAGGTTGCTCATCACCTCGGCGATGCCGGACATGCCGATGCCGCCGATGCCGATGAAGTGGATGGGGCCGAGCTTGTCGGGCAGCTTCATCTGTTTCGTGCCTTCCGTAACGTCATGGTTTCAAAAGGTCTGGGACCTTTTGCGGGTGCAGGGTGGAGCCCTGCCGTCGGGCTTCGCCCCGATACCCCGCCAGAGGGCTGAGCCCTTCGGAAACCCCATTGCTACCCACGGTTGGCCGTCTCGATGACGACCTCGGCCAACCGCTCGGCGGCATCGTGAATGCCGGCGCTTCTGGCCGCATCGGCCGCCGCGGTCAATTTTGCCGGCGTCTCGAAGCAGGCGACCAGCTCGGCCGCGAGGCGATCCGGGGTGAACGCGGTCTGCTTCAGGGCGAGCGCCGCGCCGATCGCGTCGAGGGTCGCGGCGTTGGCGGCCTGGTCCTGATCGAGGGAGCCGGGCAGCGGCACCAGGATCGAGGGCCGGCCGATCGCCGCGAGCTCCGACACGGTGGAGGCGCCCGATCGCGAGACCACGAGGTGGCTCGCCGCCATCCGGGCCGGCAGATCCTTGAAGAACGGAGCGGCCTCGAGCCCGGCGAGTCCGAGGGCGAGGTAGCGGTTCTGCACCGCGGTCAAGTCCTCTGGCCGGACCTGCTGGACGAGGTGCAGGCGGCCGCGCAGGTCGGCGGGCAGGCGCTCGATCGCCTCGGGCACGACCTCGCCCATGACCCGGGCGCCCTGGCTGCCGCCGAACACCAGGAGCCGGAGGGCATCGCGGTCGCCGAGCGGCGGGTATGGAACCTTGGCCGCCTCGATCACTGCCGGGCGGAGCGGGTTGCCGGTGTGGATGCGGGGGGCGCGCGCCTTGTCGGGCACGCCGCGGACATCCTTGAAGCCGGTGGCGATGGTCCGCGCGCCCCGCGCCAGGAAGGCGTTGGCCCGGCCCATCACGGCGTTCTGCTCGTGCAGCACCGTCGGCACCCGCAGGATCTGGCCGGCGAGGACCGGCGGTACGGTCGGGTAGCCGCCGAAGCCGACGATTGCGGCCGGGTTGATCCGCCGGATCTCCCGGGCGGCGACGCCGAAGCCGCGGCCGAGCGTCAGCACGGCACCGGCCCGCTTCAGGGGCGAGCGGCCCGAGGGCGTCGCCGAGGCGATCGTGATCACCTCCGAGGCCGGGAACTCGCCCGAGATCGCGTCGACCCGGGCGTCTGTGGCGAGCGCCACTCGGATGCCGCGGGCGCGCAGGGCGTGGGCGAGGCTCTCGGCCGGGAACAGGTGGCCGCCGGTGCCGCCCGCGCAGAGCAGGATCGTGGGTGTGAAGACCGTCATCGCATCACTCCGGCGACAGTGGCCGACGCGGTGCCGGGTGGCTTCTGGCTGAGCAGGACGGTGCGTGGGCGTTTGCGGGTCAGCGCAACCAGAAAGCCCGTGCCGAGCGCCAGGGAGATCATCGACGAGCCGCCGAAGGAGACGAACGGCAGGGTCATGCCCTTGGCCGGCATCAGCTGGGTGTTCACCGCCATGTTGATGCAGGCCTGGAGCCCGAACAGGGTGGTCAGCCCGGTGATCGCAAGGCGCGAGAAGGTGTCGTCTGTGCGCCGGGCGAGCTTGAGGCCGCGCAGCACGATGAAAGCGAACAGGCCGACGAGGCACAGGCAGACGATCACGCCGAATTCCTCGCCCGTTACGGAGAAGATGAAGTCGGTATGTGCGTCCGGTAGGTGCCGCTTGGCCACCCCCTCCCCCGGGCCGGTGCCGAACCAGCCGCCCGAGCGGAACGATTCCCGCGACCAGAAATCCTGGAAGCCGCCACCGGAATCGCGGTCGAGGAACTTGTTGAAGCGCTCGCGGACGTGATGGAAGAACAGGTAGGCCGCGAACACGCCGCCGAGCCCGAGCACGCCGAGCAGCGCGACCCAGATCAGGTGCAGGCCGGCGACGAAGAACAGCGCGCACCACACCATGGTGATCAGCATGGTCTGGCCGAAATCGGGCTGCAGCAGCAGCGGCACGATGGTGATCGGCAGGAGCAGCATCGCCAGGAAGCCGCCCGGCATGTCGCGGCGTTGCGCGCCCTCCGAGAAGGCCCAGGCCGCCACGACCACGAAGGCCGGCTTGACGAATTCCGACGGCTGCAGGCCGATCGGTCCGAACTGGATCCAGCGATGCGCGCCCTTGATCTCCGGGCCGAACTTGCCGGCGAGCAGGCAGAGCGCGACGCCGCAGATCCAGGTGACCAGCGCCAACCGCCGGACCCCGCGCAGGGACAGGAATGACACGGCGCAGATCAGCAGGATGGTCGGCGCAAGGTATAGCGCCTGCCGGTTGAGGAAGTAGAAGGTCGGCAGGCCGATGCGCTCGGCGACCGGTGGGCCGCCGCCCATCAGGAAGACTAGGCCGGCCACCATCAGCGCGAACAGCGCCGCGAGCAGCCCGCGGTCCACCGTCCACCACCAGTCGGTGAGGGGTGTGCGTTCCGCGCGTGAGATCATGCCGGGCAACGACTCCAGGCCGCGCGGAGGCCGGTCCGCGTCGGTCGAGTCGATCCTGTGGGGGAATGGTAAACGGAGCCTTATGGCCGGCTGAGCCTGGCGCGGCCCGGGATTCCCCAGCGCGGAAGAAGTACCGTATTCGTCCGAGGTATGCTGTGGACGATGTCATCGAATGTTAATTCTCGTTGTGCAACTTGGAGGTGTATCCCCACCAGGATCGGAGACCGGCGTGTTGCATGCGCCGCTTTGCCAGGCCCGATCCGCACAGCAGAAGTCGGTTCGAGATGTTCGCTGCTCTGAAGGTCCGTGAAGCGCAGGCCAAGCTGGCGGCCCTCGACCGCGTCCAGGGGCTGATCGAATTCGATCTCGACGGCCGCATCCTGTCGGCGAACGGCAATTTCCTCGACGCGGTCGGCTACACCCTGCCGGAGGTGGTCGGGCAGCATCACAGCCTGTTCGTGGACCCGGAATATCGTGATTCGGCGGATTACCGGGCGTTCTGGGAGCGCCTGCGCGGCGGCGGGTTCGAATCCGGCCAGTTCCGTCGGGTCGGCCGCGGCGGGCGGCCGATCTGGATCCAGGCGTCCTACAACCCGATGCTCGACGCCCGTGGCCGGCCCTACAAGGTGGTGAAGTTCGCCACCGACATCACCCGGCAGCGCACCGAGGAGGCCGACCGCGCCGGTCAGATCGCCGCGATCCACAAGGTCCAGGCGGTGATCGCCTTCGACCTCGATGGCATGGTCCTCGAAGCCAACGACAACTTCCTTACCGCGATGGGCTACGGCCGCGACGAGGTGGTCGGGCAGCACCACAGCCTGTTCGTCGAGGCGGGCTACCGGGACAGCGAGGCTTACCGGGCGTTCTGGGCGGCTTTGCGCAACGGTACCTATCAGGCCGCGCAGTTCCGCCGCCTCGGCAAGGACGGTCGGGAGATCTGGATTCAGGCGTCCTACAACCCGATCCTCGACGCCGGGGGGCGACCCTACAAGGTGGTGAAGTTCGCCACCGACATCACCGATCAGGTCCGCCTGCTGGCCGACCTTCGCAGGCTGATCGACACCAATTTCGGCGCAATCGAGCACGCGGTCCTGCATTCCACGGATGCCGCCCGCCTGGCCTCCTCGGCGGCGGACTCGACCTCCGGCAATGTCCAGACCGTGGCAGCGGCGGCCGAGGAGCTCGCCGCCTCCGTCGCCGAGATGTCCCAGAGCATCGTGCGCTCTCAGGGCGCCACCGATACCGCCTATGCTTGCGTGCGCGAGGCGGACGGCCACACCAAGCGGCTCGCCGACAGCGCGACTGCGATGTCCAGCATCGTCGGCCTGATCCAGAGCATCGCCGGCCAGATCAACCTGCTGGCGCTCAACGCCACCATCGAGGCAGCGCGGGCCGGCGAGGCCGGCCGCGGCTTCGCAGTGGTGGCAAGCGAGGTGAAGGCGCTCGCCGACCAGGCGGCCCGCGCCACCGGGCAGATCAACAGTGAGATCGCCAGCGTCCAGCAGGTCTCGCAGGAGGTCGTCGTCGCGCTCGGCTCGATCGGGGCCTCGGTCTCGGTGATGCGCGAGACCGTGGTGTCCACCGCAGCGGCCATTGAAGAGCAGAGCGCGGTAACCCGCGACCTCGCCGAGAGCATGCAGAGTGCCGCCGGCGCGGTCACGGCGATAACCGGCAATATCGGGGCGATCGCGCAAGCCGTGGCCGAGGTCTCAGAGGCGGTGGCGACCACGCGGGACGCCGCCAGGGTGCTGGCGCGCTGACCGACCCGGACCGGGTTTCCAAAGGGCTCATCCCTTCGGTGGGGCTCCGCACTTGCAAACGGTACCCGACCTTTCGAAACCCTGCCGATCGATGCCCTTAGGGCAGCGCCTGCACCAACGCCCGGAACCTGTCACCGCGGATCTCGAAGTTGCGGAACTGGTCGTAGGAGGCGCAGGCTGGCGAGAGCAGCACCACCGGCTCCGGGGCGCCCGAAGCGGCGGCGTTCTCGGCGGCCCTGGGGACCGCGACGTCGAGGGTCTCGCAGCGCGTGTAGGGCACGACCCCTTCCAGGGTAGCCGCGAAGGCGTCCGAGGCCGCGCCGATCAGGTAGGCATGGGCGACCCGCTGGAAATACGGCACCAGCGGGAAGATGCCGCCCTCCTTGGCCTTGCCGCCGAGGATCCAGTGGATGTCCCGGAAAGCGGTCAGCGCCTTCTCGGTGGAATCCGCGTTGGTCGCCTTGGAATCGTTGACGAACAGCACGGCGCCGCGCCGCCCGACCTCCTCCATCCGGTGCGGCAGCCCCGGGAACGAGGACAGGCCGGCCTGGATCGCCTCGGGCGTCAGCCCGAGCGCCCGGGCCACCGCCACCGCCACCGCCGCGTTCTGCCAGTTGTGGGCGCCGCGCAGCGACCCGATGCCGTTGATGTCGGCCAAAGCCGTCCCGTCCGGATCGCGGACGATGCCGTCGCGCACCGTCACGGCGTCGGCGCAGAGCGCGTCGCCGGCGGGTACGTGGACGCGCACGAGGTCACCGGCGCGCCGCTCGGCGATCGCCCGGCTCGGGCCGTCGTCGATCCCGACCACCGCCAGCCCGGCGCCGGCGATCAGGCGCTCCTTGATGGCGGCGTACTGCTCCATGGTACCGTGGCGGTCGAGATGGTCCGGCGTGATGTTCATCAGCACCCCGACCGTGGGGTCGAGACCCGGGGTCAGGTCGATCTGGAACGACGACATCTCGATCACGTGGACGCGGCCGGCATCCGGCGGCGCCAGCGACAGGATCGCGGTGCCGATGTTGCCGCCCATCTGCACGTCGCGCCCGGCTTGCGCGAGCACGTGGGCGATCAGCGCCGTGGTGGTCGACTTGCCGTTGGTGCCGGTAATCGCCACCAACGGCGCCTCGGGCGACTGCGCCCGGCGCTCCCGGCAGAACAGCTCGATATCACCGATGATCTCGACCCCGGCCTCGTGGGCGAGCCGGACGGTCCAGTGTGGCTCCGGATGGGTCAGCGGCACGCCGGGGCTGAGCACCAGGGCCATGAAGCCGGACCAGTCGGCCTCGCGCAGATACTGTGTGCCCAGGCCCGCATCCTGCGCGCGCGCCACGCTGTCGGCGTTGTCGTCCCAGGCGATCACCTCGGCGCCGCCGGCCTTCAGCGCGTTGGCCGTGGCCAGCCCCGAGCCGCCGAGCCCGAACAGAGCGACCTTCTGGCCCGCGAAGACGGTGACGGGTGTCATGGGAAACTCAATTCAACGTGGAAACATCGCCGATCCCACCCAACCACCCTCATCCTGAGGTGCCTGCGCCAGCGGGCCTCGAAGGAGCCCTCCAGGGGTCACGCGGCCGGCTGGAGGGCTCCTTCGAGGCGCCCGCTTCGCGGCCGCACCTCAGGATGAGGGCCCGATTGGGATCGGCCGTAGTGGTACATAGTCTAGCACAATTTCTCAGCGCAGCTTCAGGGTCGCGAGGCCCGCGAGCGCCAGGATGACCGCGATGATCCAGAACCGGATCACGACCTGCGGCTCTTTCCAGCCCTTCTGCTCGAAATGGTGGTGGATCGGCGCCATCCGGAAGACGCGCTTGCCGGTGAGCTTGAACGACGCGACCTGGATGATCACCGACATCATTTCCAGGACGAACAGGCCGCCGACGATGGCCAGGACGATCTCGTGCTTGGTCGCCACCGCGATGGTGCCGAGAAGGCCGCCCAGCGCCAGCGAGCCGGTGTCGCCCATGAAGATCTGGGCGGGCGGCGCGTTGAACCAGAGGAAGCCGAGGCCGGCGCCGATCACCGCGCCGCAGACGACTGCGAGTTCGCCGCTGTCGCGGACATAGTTCACCTGGAGATAGCTCGCGGTGAACGAGTTGCCGACGAGATACGCGATGATTCCGAAGGTGCCGCACGCAATCATCACCGGCACGATCGCCAGGCCGTCGAGGCCATCGGTCATGTTCACGGCGTTGCCGGCGCCGACGATCACGAAGGCGCCGAACAGGGCGTAGAACCAGCCGAGATTCAGCAGCGCGTCCTTGAACACGGGAAAGGCGAGCTGGTTCTGCAGGGCGGCCGGCGAATAGACGGAGACGATCGTGCACGCCGCGATGGCGATCATCGCTTCCAGCGACAGCCGGAACTTGCCGGAAAAGCCCTTGTGCGACTGCTTCGTCACCTTGAGGTAGTCGTCATAGAAGCCGATCGCCCCGAAGCCGAGGGTGACGGTCAGGGTCACCCACACGTAGTGATTGCGCGGGTTGGCCCAGAGCAGGATCGCCACGACGGCGCCAGCCAGGATCATCAGCCCGCCCATGGTCGGCGTGCCGCGCTTGGTCAGCAGGTGCGTCTGCGGCCCGTCCTCCCGGATCGGCTGGCCCTTGCCCTGGCGCAGGCGCAGAAGGGAGATGATCCAAGGCCCGAACCAGAACACGAACAGGCCCGCCGTGAACAGCGCGCCGCCGGTGCGGAAGGTGATGTAGCGGAAGACGTTGAGCGGCGAGAACGTGCCGCTCAGTTCCGAGAGAAGGTACAGCATCCGGGCGCTCGGCCCCTTTGTTCAGGCGCGGGTTTCGGGGAGCGGCACCGATCGTCGCGAACGCTCGGGCGTGTCGATCATGGGGCGGATCACGGACGGATCACGGGGCGGCGGCCATTCCGCGCCGCGCCGGGTCGACCGCGTAGCGGGCTTTCAGCACATCGACAATCCGCCCCATGCGGCTGCCGTTCGATCCCTTGACCATCACGGCATCGCCGGACCGGAGGTTGCGGGTCAGCGGCTCGATCAAGTCGGCTGCGGTGTCGGCGACGCCGCCGCGGCGGCTCACCGGCAGCGCTTCGAACAGGTGGCGCATCAGCGGCCCGGAGGCGAAGACCAGGTCGATCCGGGCGGCCTCGATCGCATCGGCGAGGCCGCGATGCAGGTCGTGGGAGGTCGCGCCGAGTTCCAGCATGTCGCCCAGCACCGCGATGCGGCGGCCGCGCGGGCCGGTCTCGATGCCGGCGAGCGTCGCGATCGCGGCTCGGACCGAAGCCGGGTTGGCGTTGTAGCTCTCATCGACCAGGTAGGCGGTGCCGCCGTCGATCTCGAGGGCGGTGCGCTCGCCGCGCCCAACTGGCGGACTCAACCCGGCGAGCGCCAGGGCCGCCTCTGCGAGATCGGCGCCGAGCGCGTGGACCACCGCCATCACGCCCAGCGAGTTCAGCGCCGCATGCCGCCCGGCGGTTCCGAGCTTGTAGGTGACGGGCTGCCCCATCACGACGGCGTCGACCACCGACAGGTCGGGGCGCAGCACGATGGTCTGGGCGCGCACGTCCGCGTCCGGATGCTCGCCGAAGCTGACGACCCGGCCCGCGCGCGACGCCCGCGCATGGGCGATCAAGCGGTCGTAATGCTCGCCGTCGCGATTGATGATCGCCACGCCGCCGGGTTCGATGCCGGAGAAGATCTCGCCCTTGGCGTCCGCGATGGCTGCGACCGAGGCGAAATGCTCGATATGCACCGGCTCGACCGTGGTGATCAAAGCGATGTCGGGCCGGACCTGGGCGGTCAGCGGCACGATCTCGGCCGGGTGGTTCATGCCGATCTCGAACACGCCGTAGCGGGTGGCACGCGGCATCCGGGCGAGCGTAAGGGGCACGCCCCAATGGTTGTTGTAGGAGGCTGCCGAGGCGTGGGTCTCGCCCTGCCCCGCCAGCACGTGGCGAAGGGCCTCCTTGGTCCCGGTCTTGCCGACTGAGCCGGTCACCGCCACGACCTTTGCGTCTGTGCGCGCCCGGGCGGCTTCGCCCAGACGGGTCATGGCGGTCAGGACCGGGTCCGCCCCCGATTCCGGGACCGCCAGCACCGGGCCGTGGGCGGCCAGATCCGTGGCGCGGGCCTCGCTGACCACGGCGGCGCCGGCGCCGCGCCCGAGGGCGCTCGCGACGAAGTCGTGGCCGTCGCGCGCTTCGCCTCTGATGGCGAAGAACAGGTCGCCCGGCTGCAGCGTGCGGGTGTCGATCGACGCGCCGCCGATCGGGCGCCCTTCGCCGAGCAAGCGCCCGCCTGTGGCGGTTTCGAGTTCGTCGCGGGTCCAGAGTGCAGTCATGTCAGCCCCCGGTCACCATCTGGCCGCGCCATCAGCGTGCGGCCTCGGCGATGGCGGCGCGCAGGACCTCGTGGTCCGAGAACGGCAGCGTCCGATCTCCCACGATCTGGCCGGTTTCATGGCCTTTGCCGGCGACGACCAGCACGTCGCCGGGTCCGAGCCGCCGCACGGCCGAGCCAATCGCCTCGGCCCGGTCGCCGATTTCGTCCGCATTGGGCGCCGCCGCCAGGATTGCCCGCCGGATCGCGTGGGGTTCCTCCGTGCGGGGATTGTCGTCGGTGACGATCACGACATCCGCCAGGCGCTCTGCGATCGCCCCCATCAGCGGGCGCTTGCCCCGGTCGCGGTCGCCGCCGCAGCCGAACACCACCATGAGCCGGCCGGACGCGAACGGCCGCAACGCGGTCAGCACGCTCTCTAGTGCCTCGGGCTTGTGGGCATAGTCGACCAGGCACAGGCCGCCCCCCGCCTCGCCGATCCGCTCCATCCGGCCGGGTACGCCGGTGAGGTGGCTGAGGGCCGCGAACACGCCGTCCGGGTCGGCGGCGCCGGCCGGGGTCGCGAGTGCCAGGCCGGCCGCCACCAGGGCGTTCTCGACTTGGAAGTCGCCGACGAGAGGAAGGCGCACCGTGCGGGTCACACCCCCACGCAGAAGCGTGATCGCCTGGGTGAAGCCCTCGGTCCCCGTGGAGACGAGGCGGATATCCGTTCCCGCCCGTCCGACCGTGCGGACCGACCGCCCTGCGCCCTCAGCCGCCGCGATCACCCGCTCGGCATAGGCGCCGTCAGCGTTGACGATCGCCGGGCAGCCTTGCGGCAGCAAGTCGGTGAACAGGTGCAGCTTGGCCGCCAGGTACTCCTCGATGCTGGCGTGATAATCGAGGTGGTCGCGGCCGAGATTGGTGAAGCCGGCTGCCGCGAGACGCACGCCGTCGAGGCGGCGTTGCTCGATCCCATGGGAGGACGCTTCCATGGCGAGGTCCGTGACGCCCTCGCGAGCGAGCCTGGCCAGGGTCTGGTGCAGCGTCACCGGGTCGGGGGTCGTCAGCGAGCCGTATTCCGCACCGCGATCGGTGACGATCCCGACGGTGCCGAGGCTCGCGGCGTCGCGGCCGAGCCGGGACAGGATCTGACGGACGAAGTCGGCAACCGAACTTTTCCCCGCGGTGCCGGTGACCGCCAGGACGGTGGCGGGCTGTGCACCCGCAAGTCGCGCGGCGGCGAGCGCCAGCGCGCGGCGGGCATCCGCCACGGCGATCCAGGCGACCGCCTCGGGCAGGTCCGCGGGGCGGTCCCCCTCCCCGGCCACCGCGACGGCGCCGCGTGCGGCGGCCTGCGCGGCGAACAGGCGGCCGTCGGCCTTCGTGCCGGGCACCGCGACGAACACGACGCCCGGCGCGACCTGCCGGCTGTCGGCGGTCAACGCCGACACGGTCTGGTCGGCGGATGGGCCGGCGATCTCCGGGAAAAGGTCCGCAAGCCGGGCGATCATCGCAGCACCATCATGGGCCGCCCAACTGGTTGATGTGGTAGGCATTGAGCTTGACCATCTGGGGGAACGGTCGCACCGGCGGCTCGAATTGCGGCGGCAACCCCAGGATCGGGGCGACCCGCTCGATCACCTTGCCGGTGACGACGCCCGAGTTCCACGCCGCCGTGGCGTAGCCGCCCGATTCCGGCAGGCCCTGTGGCTCGTCCATGATGGTGATGAAGAGGTATTTCGGGTCGTTCATCGGCGCCGCCGCCATGAAGGTGGTGAAGAGGCGGTTGTGGATGTACCGCCCGCCGATCACCTTCTCGGCCGTGCCGGTCTTGCCGCCGACGAAGTAGTACGGGACCGCCGCCTTCTTGGCAGAGCCCTCGGCCGCGTTGAGGCGCATGATGTAGCGCATCGCCTCGGAGGTCTGGCCGGAGAGGACGTGCGTGGCGCGGGCCTTGTCTTCGGGCGCCGCCTTCAGGAAGGTCGGGGTGATCAGGTCGCCACCGTTGGCGATGGCCGCGACCGCGGCCGCGGCCTGGATCGGTGCCACCGCGATGCCGTGGCCGAATGCGATCGTGATCGTGTTGATCTCGGTCCAGCGGGATGGGACGATCGGGGCGGCGCTCTCGGGCAGCTCGGTGCGGAGCCGGTCGAGCAGGCCCATCTTCTTCAGGAAGGCCTTGTGGCCGGGTACGCCGACGCCGAGCGCCATCTTGGCCGAGCCGATGTTCGACGAGTGCGTGAACACCTCCGGCATGGTGATGACGCGGTTGGTGCCGTGATACTCGTGGATCTTCTGCCGGCCCCAGTTCAGCACGCCGCCGCGGGTGTCGAAGGTCGAGTTGACGTTGTACTTGCCGGAATCGAGGGCCATGGCCAGCGTCATCGCCTTGAAGGTCGAGCCCATCTCGTAGACGCCGACATTCATGCGGTTGATGCGGTCGGGCGAGAGCGCGTCCTTCGGGTCGTTCGGGTCAAAGTCCGGCATCGAGACCAACGCGATGACCTCGCCGGTCTTTACGTCGAGGATCATCGAGGCACCGGCCTTGGCCTTGAAGTGGTCGATGCCCCAGGCCAGCTCGTCGCGCACGGCGAACTGGGCGCGCAGATCGATGGACAGCTGCACCGGCTTCAGGTCGGCCTGCTTGCTGACCAGCCCGAAGCTGTTGAGCGCCTGGAGGCCGGTCGAGTCGATGTACTTCTCCATGCCGGCGATGCCGACGCCGTCGAGATTGGTCGCGCCCAGGATGTGGGCGGCGGCGACACCGTTCGGGTAGACCCGCTTGTGGTCCGGCAGAAAGCCGATGCCGGGGATGCCCAGGCGGTGGACCTCGGCTTGTTGCTTCGGAGTGAGCTCGCGCTTCACCCAGACGAAGCCCGCGCCCTTCTTGTCCTTGCGCGAGGACAGCTTGGCGCGCAGCTCGGAGGCGTTGAGTTCCGGCAGGACCGCGGTCAGCAGCTCCACCGCCTCGTCCTTGTCGTAGATGTTTCCGGGCTCGGCGAAGACCGAGACGGTGCGGATGTCGGTGGCCAGGATCTCGCCGTTGCGGTCGACGATGTCGGGCCGGAACGCCGTCGAGGACGCGGCCGCGACCCGGTGCTCCTGGCTCGGCGGATCGCCGAACACGGCCATCATCAGCAGCTTGGCCGAAATCGTCCCGAACACCCCGACGAACACCAGCCCGACTAAAGCGACGCGCATGTGCGAGCGCTCGATGGCGAGCCGGAACATGCTCCGCACGAACGCCTTGGCGCGGACGGCACGCATGTCCGGGTGCAGCGCCCGGGCGGCGGCCTCGAGCGCCGACGCATCCTGCTCCGACACGGCGTAGTGCGCCGCCTCGTGGGCCGGTGCGTCGGTCTCCCGCACAGCGTGCTCCGAGATCTGCGCCTCGGCAGCCGCGTCTCTGATCTGGTCGGCGTCTTCGGACACGGGTGATTACCTCGAAGCGGTATTCGGGGTGCGGGTCGTGGTGACGGTGCGGGTGATCGAGCCGGTGGTGCGCGGCTCGATCCCGCCCTTGTCCTTGGGTGTCGCGGTCGCGGCGAGCAGCCGGCCGATCTCGTCGCCGCGCTCCGGGCGGGCGGGCAGGTCCGACAGGCGGGCCAGGTGGCTGGTCCCGATCGGCTCCAGCGCGAGGTGCTTGTCCACCGCGGCCTGCAGCCGGTCCGGCCGGGTCAGGAGCTGCCACTCGGCGCGCAGCACCGCGATCGCCTGCCGCTCCTTGTGCAGGGCGGTCTGCAGCTTCGAGACCTGACCGCCCTGGTAGAGCGTGTCGTACTTGATCGAGTAGGCGTAGATCGCCGAGGCCACGAGGCCGGCGACCGCCAGGAGGTTCAGCAGGCGGATCATCGGCGATGGCCCCCGCGGGCGGCGTCTGGCAGGCTCGCGAGCGCGTGGAGCGCCGCGAGCGGTTCGGGCAGATCGGATTCGGTGCGCTCCGCGGCCCGGAGCTTGGCCGAGCGGGCGCGCGGGTTGCGGGCGATCTCGGCCTCGCCCGGCAGGACCGGACCCTTGGTGACGAGGCGGAAGCTGCGGATCGTCTCCGCTTGGCCGACCGGCAGGTGCCGCGAGCCCTGGGCGGCCCGGCCGCTGCGGGCGGCGAAGAACTGCTTGACGATCCGATCCTCGAGAGAATGGAACGTCACAACCGCGAGCCGCCCGCCCGGGGCCAGGACCCGCTCGGCGGCGTGGAGCGCCCGCACCAACTCGCCGAGTTCGTCGTTCACGGCGATCCGGAGGCCCTGGAAGGTCCGGGTCGCGGGATGGATGTGGCTGCCGGGCTCGACCCACACCACGCTGGCGACCAGCTCGGCGAGCTGGGCGGTGGTCTCGATCCGGCCGCGGCGGCGGGCCTCGTGGATGGTCCGGGCCACGGCCCGCGAGCGCCGCTCCTCACCGTAATGATAAATGATGTCGGCCAGCACGGTCTCGTCGGCCTCGTTCACGAGGTCCGCGGCGCTAAGGCCGTCATTGCCCATCCGCATGTCGAGGGGGCCGTCGTTGCGGAACGAGAAGCCCCGCTCCGGGACGTCGAGCTGCATCGACGAGACGCCGATATCGAGCACGACTTGGTCGACGTGGCTTTCGCCGACCTCGGTGAGCAACGCGTCGAGATCCCCGAACCGGCCCGGCACGAGGCGCAAGCGCCCGCCGGCCTCGCAGACCAGGGCCTGCCCGCCGGCGATCGCCAGCGGGTCGCGGTCGATGCCGATCACCTTGAGCGTCGAATCGGCCGCCAGCAGCGCGCGGGTGTAGCCGCCGGCTCCGAAGGTGCCGTCGACGGCGAGGCCGCCCTCGAGCTTGAGCGACTCGACGACTTCGCCAAGCAGAACCGGCACGTGAGGCTGGGCGGATGAGGCAGGCCCGTCGCGGTGCGCGGACGCCGTCTCGGCCGGGGGGCGGCGCCGAATCATGCGCGCCTCGCCGGGCCGGTGCGGGGACAATCGGGGGTTCGGCGCGATCCGGGGATTCCGGCGCGGATGCGGCTCGTGCGTCTCATGGTGCCCTGTGCCGGGCCGCGCGAGCGCGGCGCGCGTGACGGGAACGGCACCGGATGCGGAGCGCGCGAAACGCCGCGCACGGACGGGACCTGCACCTGTGCAGGTTACGTCCGGCGATCCGATACACGCCGTTGACGGGAGGATGCCGGGTATCATGGGCCTCGGAGGATCGTCAACGCGCGAGCCTGGCGCTGGCGAGCCGACCGATCTGACCCCGGTACGGTTAACCGAAGGTTTTTGCCGGGCGCGAATCTGGCACCTCGCGGAGCTTGTAGAGCTCGTCCGCGATCGCCGCGCCGGAGGGGTCCGGGGGTGGTTGGATCAGCCGGCCTATAAGCCGGGTTCTGTAAGGCCGGAACGCTCGCGCGCGCCGACGTGGCGGCCATTCCTCTGGGACGGTCGTTGCCGACCGCCTCGAGCAACCAACCCGGGCGACTGGCCTGGAGAGCGGGCCTGCCCTTCTCGCGAAGGGCGCGCCGCCCCTATTCGGTCTTGCTCCCGGTGGGGTTTGCCGTGCCGTCCGCGTTGCCGCGTCCGCGGTGCGCTCTTACCGCACCCTTTCACCCTGACCCCGGACGCGTCCGGGGCGGTCTGCTCTCTGTGGCACTGTCCCTGGGGTCGCCCCCGCCGGACGTTATCCGGCACCGTCTCTCCATGGAGCCCGGACTTTCCTCCCCGGACGCTGATGCACCCGGAGCGGCCGCCCGGCCGGCTGATCCGCGGGCAGATGCGCCCGCGCCGCCGTCCGGGTCAAGAGTCGCAGATGGATTACCAGCTGCCGGTGTTCTCCATCGACGTCCAGGGCTCCTGCGGCTCCTTGGCGGCGCCCTTCTGCAGGATCTCGATCGAGATGCCGTCCGGCGACTTCACGAAGGCCATGTAGCCGTCGCGGGGCGGGCGATTGATGGTCACGCCCTTGTCCTGGAGCTGGGTGCAGAAGGCGTAGATGTCGTCGACCTGGTAGGCGAGGTGCCCGAAGTTGCGGCCGCCCGAATAGGTCTCCGGGTCCCAATTGTAGGTCAGCTCGACCAGCGGCGACTTGGTCGCCTGTGCCCGCTCGACATCGCCTGGGGCGGCCAGGAAGACCAGGGTGAAGCGGCCCTTCTCGTTCTCGACGCGGCGGACTTCCTTAAGCCCGAACGCGCCGACGTAGAAGGCGAGCGCCCGGTCGAGATCGGCCACCCGGACCATGGTGTGCAGAAATTCCATAGGGAAGCTATCCTATTGATATCAGCAGGGTTTTTATGGTCCCTGGCAAGAAACTGACACGAGCTTGGTTGCGGGGCGTCCGCCCGCGTCAGCCGGTTGATCGCCGCGATAGCTAGCGTTGAATGAGCCGGTGAGTAGGCCGCATCTGAGCTGCTATCGGCCCGAGGTCATTGAGGGGTTCCGGTATCTTCCACGAGGCTCGAATTGGACGGTTGGGTCGGTACGCTGGCGATCGGCGCAACGACGTGATGGTGTAAACTTCTGATTTTAAACAGCTCTGCGGGAAGGCGGATGATCGAGTTCGCGAAGGGGAAGCAGAGCAGTATCGCTATTATGCCGCTATCCGCACCCTGAGCTGTCGTTCGAGCTCACCTTCCGCGGCTCCCCTTCGCTACTCCAGATCGCCCGATCCATCCCTGGTCGGAAATTTACCCCGCCTGATCGCTGGCCCGAATCAGCCTGTTTGGCTCTTCGGTCTCAGCCTCAGGATCGAGCTCCCTCCCCCCTGATCCTCCTCGCCACTCCAGCATGCTCAGCGCATGCCTCAGGATCAGCTATGACCTGACACTTCGTGCGGGATGTAAGGTGCTTCCAGCGCCAAGCATTCTTCGTCAGTCAGCTCGAGCGTCAACGCAGCAACAGCGTCGGTCAGGTGATTCGGCTTAGACGCACCGATGATCGGTGTGACCTGTTTGCCCTTCCTGAGAAGCCATGCCAGCGCGATTTGAGCGCGAGGTACGCCTCTCTGCTCAGCGACCTCGCCAAGCGCATCGACAACCTTGCGATCCGCGTCCTCGGTCTTACCGTAGAATCGGTGAAGCGCATCATCCGTTCGTAGCCGATCGGTCGTCTCGTCCCAGGGACGCGTGAGCCACCCTCTTGCCAGTGGGCTCCACGGCATCACCGCCACCCCCTCCTCGGCACATAGAGGCAGCATCTCCCGTTCCTCCTCCCGGTAGAGGAGGTTCACGTGGTTCTGCATGCTGACGAACTCCGTCCAGCCGTGCAGACGTGAGACATACCGCGCCTTGGCAAAGCGCCAGGCCGGCATCGAGGAGGCGCCGATGTAACGCGCCTTGCCCGCCTTCACGACGTCGTGGAGCGCCTCTAAAGTTTCCTCAATGGGTGTGTCGTGGTCGAAGCGGTGGATCTGGTAGAGGTCGACATAGTCTGTTCCAAGTCGCTTCAGACTGGCGTCGATCTCCCGCATGATCGCCTTGCGCGACAAGCCCATCCCATTCGGGCCGGGTCGCATGCGGTTGTAGACCTTGGTGGCGAGGATGATGTCGTCGCGATTGGCAAATTCCTTGAGGAGCCTGCCCGTGATCTCCTCCGACGAGCCGTCGGAGTACACATTGGCTGTATCGAAGAAGGTGATCCCGTGCTCGATGGCCTGTCGGATGACGGGCCGACTCTTCTCTTCATCGAGCGTCCAGGGATGGGCGCCCCTCTCGGGATCACCAAAGGTCATGCAGCCGAGGCAGAGGCGAGAGACCTTGATCCCTGTCGAACCGAACTTCACGTACTCCATGCGGCTTTCCTCGCGGTGAGTTTAATTGTCGATGGGTGCAGCGTCGATCGGTTGGAGTTCGGCGCAGAAGGTAGGCTCACTCAGCCCTCGCCCACCGTTGGCGTGCGGCCTTCCGAACTCGGTCTTTCTGCGCTTAGTCGACGACCGGCAGGCCTGAGAAACCTCTTTTATCGAAGTAAGGCTGCAGGGTCTTAGGCTGGTAGATCGCAGACGAACACGTTCCACTCCCGTCGTCGGTGCACAGCTGAGCGGGCTTGCCGTAGCGGTTGATCACGCTCCGGTGCACCGCCTGGTTGATCGCTTGAATCGGCCGTCCGTTCTCGTCCTGGGCGATATACAGGCTCTCGTTGAACGCTGCATCACACGGACGTTCACCGATCCGACGTAGCGTTGGGCGGAAGTGGTCGAGGGCAAACAGCCCTGATGACGAGTCGTGGGCGGGCGCCCCCGCGTCCAGCTGTCCCTTGGGCAAACAATCCCAATCGATCGCGAGACCGGCCGCCTCGGCTTTCCTCGCCATCCAGACCAGCGGAATGTCGGCGAGCGTTCGGTTGTTGTAGCCGCCTCCGACATCGGCATGCGCGCCTGCGAACCACACCTGCTGGACCGAAGAGCCGGCCGGCGCGGTGCCCGTCCAGTAGGTCGGGATAAAGTTGTGGCGATGTTCGTCGATGGCCAGGGCTTGGACGGCCGTCTTCACGATGGAGCAAGGGCTTGTATCGTGGAAGGCGAAGGCCTTCTTGTTGGCATCAGCAAGGAGGGTGCCGGGGATGCCGAGGCTGCCTACCGTGTCCCACACGCTTAAAAATTCGATCGTCACGCCGTCGTGGACTTGGGCTTTGGATCTGACAGCGAAATCCTTCGGCGAATGGGGCTTGGAGGAGCGGTAGTACGCCCAAGCGTCCGGCAGCGATGCCAGAGATTGCCGCTTCAGGACCCCGCAAGCGGACATCAAGCCGACTAGGCTACGGGCAGTGAAAGCGCCTCGCGAGAATCCGAACAGGAAAATCTCGTCACCGGGAACGTAGTTCTGAGCGATGAACTGGTACCCTGACCTTATGTTATCGTCGATGCCGAATCCGGTCGCGCCCTCGATGAACGTCTCCAACGTCAAGCCGGTTGTCCCGACGCCTCGAAGGTAGAGCACGATTTGGAACGAGGCCTCGCCTGTCTCGACCGACCCGTGGATCGAGCGGGCGATCTGCGCAACGTTTGTGTCGTCGGTTTGGAGGTCGTCATTGTTCCAGGTGCCGTCGCAGCAAACCACGATCCGTTTCATCGGGACCTCCCCCGCGATCGCCGCTAAATGACCGCCGGTAATGATTTAGGACTGTTTGAAACTAATCTCTATGTGGGCCGTCACAAGTTTGGTGACTGCCCCTGAATGACGGTCGGTCTCGGACTCATATCTACCCTACCGGTGATCTTCGGCCGTCCGCCAAGACGTAGGCGCGGAAAGGCGGAGGCAACAGGCCGACGCTTGATGCTGTCGTAGGCCAAATAGAGGCGTTACCCGGGTTGGCTACAATCCTCCACGACTGCATGCGGGGCCGTACCCTACCGCGATGCCAGCATCGGTCGACCGCTGATGCTCCGGATCGAATTCGACAGTTAGTCGAGCGCATGACTAGATATTTACGTTGGGTTTTCCGAGTAAAGCCCTGATCAATAAGGTATTTTTTAGCTTTTGGAGACATAAAAGGGTCGTATGAAGTGTTAGTAGTATCGTTAATATGCCCAGATCCCACTCCGCCACGCTCCGGTTAATTTGCTCGGTTCCCCCTCCTAGTCCTTGTTCGCAACCTCAATCGAATACACGCCGTCACTAGAACATCTATCTAAGCTTGCTGGCATATTCGGCTGCTCGTTCAGTAAGCACTTGTATCGCGCCATTGGCCGTTCCCATAGTGGCAAACGTAGCCTTTATGGGATGTCCTAAAGCGACACTCTCAGCTCAGCCTGAACGTCCGGGTTTGGCCGACAGCGGCCGGTCCGCTTCGGGGAAAAAGCACTGGAGAAGCGGACAGCTTTTTGATGACCCAATCCAGCTGTTCGGACGGCTGTCGGCGCTCCCCCAAGGCGGCCGTCCGTTAGCCAACTTGAAATTTCGGAAGAGGTGGACATATGAAGTTGAGTCGTTACTCGAAAGCCGACAACATACTAACGCTGTACCAGCTAACGACTGCGATCTGGCCACGAAAGTTCGGATTTTTATGTAAAATTTCTAGACGCATCCGAAAACAATAAGTTGATTCTAAAGAGATTACTTTTGCTGGAACATCAGCAAATCGATGTAGACCGTCTGACGCCTGGCTCGTCGAATCGGCACCGAAAGCCTTGCGATCTCATTGGAGCTATTCTAAAAAGGTAATTACCCACCCCCTTGCGCGGGTTGGGTTTCGCTGATTTCCTCCTGGGATAAGCCGAAGTGATCTTGAGCGGCTGAGCCGTGAGAGTAATTACCCACGCCATTGATGGCTGGTTTCAGGCGCCGATGGTCTTGAGAATGGTGCCGAAGGGACTGCGGCCTGCGAGGCGCGCGGTATCGACGACGGTGCGGATGTCGGCCTCGCCCTCGGCGGCCCACATCGCGCGGTAGCCGTTGGTCATCTTCCGCTGGATCACGGCCGGGCGCAGCAGCCGCTCGGAGCCGTTGTTGGTCGGCTCGACCGGACCGGGATGGGCGAGGAACACCAAGAGCTGATCGCGAGCCCGTCTGATCTTGGCCTGGAGGGCTCGGGTCAGGTCGCAGCCGCTCGGTGTGGCGAGGATGGCGCCGAGCTGTCGATCCAGGCTCCGGCGCTTGGCGGCCAGCGTCGAGGTGGCCAAGTCGGTGACGTGCTCGGCTAGGGTGAACACGGAGTGCAGCCAGAGTTGCAGCCGCCAGGGCACGGGGTCGTCGCTCACCTCGACGACATAGGCGACGTCCCGGGCGAGATGGGCGAGGCAAGTCTGGTGCGCAGCCGCGTGGCCCTGCTGTGCGGTGTAGCGATCCGAGATCCA
>NZ_VRVA01000069.1:0-30627 GCF_008039945.1 Methylobacterium sp. WL64 | reverse complement strand
GCCGATGCCGCGGGTCGCCGCGGGGATCGGATCCCGCGCGTAACTTGGCCGACACCTGGGTTCCCGCGGCGTCCCGCGTCCAGCGTGAGGAGACTTCTTGGGCCATGCCCCCGGCGCACCAGGCGCGTGGGGACGATGAGGCCTGTCGGGAGGTCGCGTGCGAACCGTCCCGATGAACCTGAGTTTGGGACGAAACCGGATCGGGTTCTACAGCAGCATCCCGGAGGAGGACCGCACCGTCAGCGACTTCCCGGCCCGGGACACCAAGTGGGCGAAGGCCAGGGCAGCCGCCGAGGCCTGCGCGGCTGAAGGAAACGTCCGGGACGACTCGGCGACGGTCTCGTCGGCCTCGTTAAGGAGGACCCAGGACCAGAGATGCTCGGCCTGGCGGATCTGGAAGTGCATGGCGAATCCACCCCGTAAGGTCTGGACCATCATTCGCCGCGAAAAGGCCTTGCGGGTTAATGGGTTGCGCCGCCAAAGTCGAATAGTCGACAAACCATCGACTTGTCCGCGCTTTCACCGCTCTTCACAGCGTGGCGTCTGCATCAGGCCTGCGACGTGACCTGGAGGGAGGGCCGACGATGGCAACTTCCACGCCCGGCAGCGTGCTGGAAGATCGGGACGGGCGCGGCGAAGGATGCCGAACAACAAAAAAAGCAAGGCCTGAGGCCTTGCTTTTCAAGCTGCAGTGGCTCGACCTTTGATTATCCTACGCATTGCCTGCGTGGCGGTCGGTTTTCCTCCCGAGACTCGGACCCTGCGCCACCTCTTGCGGGCGTCGTAAACATCACGCGCCGCTTATAGGAACAACAATTCGTGTTGTCACCGGGTGCGCGAGAAAAATCTGCGCTTTCTTGCCGGCAAATGGGCAGTTCGATTCCTATTGCGGCACCGCGCCCGGTCGGCCTGCCCTCCGGCGGCGCGGCCGGATTACGCGCTCTGTCGGCCGACGGTGCTTGTAATTTGCGTCCCCGGCGTGTTGTGTGCCCGGGCGCCTCGGTGCCTCCCGGCCGGATCCAGGCCGAACTCCCCGAAGACAAGCCTCCGAAAACATGCGTCTGTCTCGCTACTTCATGCCGACCTTGCGCGAGACGCCCAAGGAAGCCGAGATCGTCTCCCACCGTCTGATGCTGCGCGCCGGTTTGGTGCGCCAGGAATCGGCCGGCATCTACGCGTGGCTGCCGCTCGGCCTGCGGGTGCTGGAGCGCGTCTGCGCGGTGATCCGCCGGGAACAGGATCGCTCCGGCGCCATCGAGATCCTGATGCCGACCGTGCAATCGGCCGAGCTGTGGCGGGAATCCGGGCGCTACGACGCCTACGGCAAGGAGATGCTGCGCCTGAAGGACCGGCACGACCGCGAGATGCTCTACGGCCCGACCGCCGAGGAGATGGTCACGGAGATCTTCCGGGCCAGCGTGCGCTCCTACAAGGACCTGCCCAAGAACCTCTACCAGATCTCGTGGAAGTTCCGCGACGAGGTGCGGCCGCGCTTCGGCACGATGCGCTCCCGCGAGTTCCTGATGAAGGACGCCTACTCGTTCGACTTCGACCAGGCCGGGGCGCGCCACGCCTACAATCGCATGTTCGTGGCTTACCTGCGCACCTTCGCGGGGCTCGGCCTCCGGGCGATCCCAATGCGCGCCGATACCGGCCCGATCGGCGGCGACCTGTCCCACGAGTTCATCATCCTGGCCAAGACCGGCGAGAGCGAGGTGTTCTGCGACCGGGCCTACCTCGATTTCGAGACCCCGCCCGAGACCGTAGACTTCGACGACGTCGCGAGCCTGCAGGGCATCGTCGACGCCTGGACCTCCCATTACGCCGCCACGGACGAGATCCACGAGCCGGAGGCCTTCGCGGAGGTGCCGGAGGCCGACCGCCTCGCCGCCCGGGGCATCGAGGTCGGGCACATCTTCTATTTCGGCACCAAGTATTCCGAGCCGATGGGTGCCAAGGTCACCGGGCCCGACGGGATCGAGCGGCCGGTCCACATGGGCTCCTACGGCATCGGGCCGAGCCGGCTGGTGGCTGCGATCATCGAGGCCAGCCACGACGAGGCCGGCATCATCTGGCCGGACTCGGTCGCCCCCTTCGATGTGGCCCTGATCAACCTCAAGGTCGGCGATTCCGGCACCGACGCCGCCTGCGCGCAGATCCAGGCGGACCTCGAGGCGGCCGGCCTGTCGGTGCTGTACGACGACCGCGACGAGCGGCCGGGCGCGAAATTCGCCACCGCGGACCTGATCGGCCTGCCCTGGCAGGTGATCGTCGGGCCGAAGGGCCTGGCCGAGGGCAAGGTCGAGCTGAAGCGGCGCGCCGGCGGCGAGCGCGAGAGCCTTGCGACCGTCGACCTGCTGGCCCGCATCCGCCGCGTCTGAGCCGGCAAGGGGCGCCAGCGCGGCGGCCGGCCAATTTGCCGGCGGCAATTCTGCTTCAATCCGTGTTTAGGCATCATTTTCGCCACTTGAGCGGCGACAACGCAGCCAATGGTGCTTAGGGCTAGGCCGATGACTGGAGCAGCGGCGATCGACCGGGTGAGGGGCTTCGCGGCCTCCTTGCGCGAGGGGACGGCCCCCTTCGCGCCGTTCGAGTGGATCATCGCCGGCCGCTACCTGCGGGCGCGTCGCCGGGGTGGCGGCGTGTCGGTGGTGGCGTTCTTCTCCGTCCTCGGCATCGCGCTGGGCGTCGCCACCCTGATCATCGTGCTCTCGGTGATGAACGGGTTTCGCGCCGAGTTGCTCTCCAAGATCGTCGGCATCAACGGTCACCTGTTCGCCACGCCGATCGACCGCCCGTTCAACGACTGGGTCGACCTGTCGGAGCGCCTGTCGAAGGTGGCGGGCGTGCGCGCCGCAGTGCCGCTCGTGGAAGGCCAGGCCTTCGCCTCGTCGCAGTTCGGCGGCTCCGGCGTGATCGTGCGCGGCGTGCGCGCCGCCGACCTCGACGCGTTGGCCGCGGTCTCCAGCGCGATCCGCGGCGGCACGCTGGAGGGGTTCGATGACGGCACCGGCGTCCTGATCGGCCGGCGGCTCGCGGATTCCCTTGGGCTTCAAGCCGGGGACAACATCACGCTGGTCACGCCCAAGGGGTCGTCCACGCCCTTCGGCACGGCGCCCAGGACCAAGAGCTACGCGGTCAAGGCGGTGTTCGAGGTCGGCATGACCGAGTTCGATCAGACCTTCGTGTTCATGCCGTTGACCGAGGCGCAGGCGTTCTTCAACCGGGAGAGCGACGTCAGCATGATCGAGATCTACGTCGACAACCCCGATCAGGTCGGCGACATGCGCGAGCCCCTCGAGATGGCGGCCGAGCGCCCGATCCTGCTGACCGACTGGCGCCAGCGCAACCGCACCTTCTTCGGGGCGCTCGAGGTGGAGCGCAACGTGATGTTCCTGATCCTCAGCCTGATCGTGGTGGTGGCCACGCTCAACATCGTCTCGGGCCTGATCCTGCTGGTGCGCGACAAGTCGAGCGATATCGCGATCCTGCGCACCATGGGGGCGACCCCCGGCACGATCATGCGGGTGTTCCTGATCAACGGCGCACTGATCGGCCTGGTCGGGACCCTGAGCGGTCTCGGGCTCGGGGTCCTGATCACCCTCAACATCAAGCCGATCCAGCACGTGCTGTTTCCCGGGGCCTGGGACCCGACCGTGCGCTTCCTCGCCGAGATCCCGGCTCAGATGAACCCGCGGGAGATCACCGCCGTGGTGATCACCTCGCTGCTGCTGTCGCTCGCAGCGACGCTCTATCCCTCCTGGCGTGCCGCCCGGCTCGATCCGGTGCAGGCTCTGCGCTACGGCTGACGGTCCGCACCCCATGAGTGACGCAAGCGAGCCCGCCGGCAGCCCGCCGGTGCCGGCCCTGTTCTTCGCCCGCGTCGAGCGGCGCTACCGGCAGGCCGAAGGAGCCCTAGATATCCTGCGCGGGGCCGATCTCGCGATCTGGCCCGGGGAGCTGGTTGCCCTCGTCGCGCCCTCCGGGGCCGGCAAGTCGACGCTCCTGCACCTCGCCGGCCTGCTGGAGCGGCCGGACGGCGGCGAGGTCTATATCGGCGGCCGGCCCACCGCCGCGATGCCGGATACCGAGCGCACCCGCCTGCGCCGGGAGGAGATGGGCTTCGTCTACCAGTTCCACCATCTGCTACCGGAGTTCTCGGCCCTCGAGAACGTTGTGATGCCGCAGCTCATCCGCGGCCTCGGCCGTGCCGAGGCGAAGACCCGCGCCACCGAGCTGCTGAGCTTCCTCGGCCTCAAGGACCGCCTGCCGCATCGACCGGCCGAGCTGTCGGGGGGCGAGCAGCAGCGCGTCGCCATCGCCCGCGCGGTGGCCAACGGCCCGCGGCTGCTCCTGGCGGACGAGCCCACGGGGAATCTCGACCCCGGTACCGCCGGCCACGTGTTCTCGGTGCTGATGTCGCTGGTGCGGGCCTCGGGCCTCGCGGCCCTGGTCGCGACCCACAACCTGGACCTCGCCGCCCGCATGGACCGCCGGGTGACGATCCGCGACGGGCTGATCACACCGCTCGATTGACGGCGCGGCGCGCGGAATCCCGGCCGTTCGTCATCCTGAAGGTCTTTGGATCCTTCATCGACAGGTGAGCCGGTAGCGCCGGGTGACGAGTTTCCCCGCCGCGTCGAGGGACAGTGTCGACGCCGTCCGGCTCTTGCGGGCCGAGCCGCCGTCGCAGCTGTCGGTGAAGACATCCCGGATGACCTGGCCCGGCGTCGCCAGCCCGCTGCCCGGATCGAGCTTGACCGCGGTGAGCGCCGTGACGCTCTCGCCCATGTTGTAGAACCCGGATTCGAGCAGCACGTCGCTGCGTCCGTCGCGATCGGCATCGACTGCGGCGGCGACGCGCTGATACTGGACGTCCTTGGGCAGGCGGAAGAAGCGTGCCTTCGCGCCGTCGCCGAGAACGACGAGGACGGGTGCCACCGCATTCGGAAACGGCTCGCTCGCCACGGGCGCCGTTCGCTGAACGAGATAGGCGCGCTCGCGTCTGCCGGGCCGCGTGAACGCACCTGCGGCCACCCCCAGCACCACGGAGTCGGGCCCCAGTTCCGTGCGCAGCGCTTGCGGAGCCTCTTCGGCCATGACCCGCGCGAGACGGGCCCGCTCGTCCGGCGCGACCGAAGGCTTGGCATCCCGGAAGCCGCGGTCCCGGTAATCCACGATGATATCCGTGGCCTGGGCGCTCTGCATCCATCCCAGCAGCATGACACTCGACAGCAGGCGGATCACCGCAACCTCCGGATCAGGATCATCGGATCAACGCTGTGTTGCTCCGGTCCGTCGTTCAAATCATGGCCTTCAGCCGCCGGAGCGAGCTTCGCCCGGATCGGTCTTGTCGACCGGCTTGTACGGTCGCGCTAAACATTGAGGAGAAGCAGATCGGACGAGAGCCCGGAGGGCCGGTGGCGGATCAATCGCGGACCAGCCTCCGTCACGATCCGGTCTCTTCGGGGATCGCGCGGGTCCGCCGGCAGCTTCGGCGCCTGGAGGCCCTCGCCGCACAGCATCGGTTGCGCAAGCGGATCGTCCGGGCCCTGCGCGGCGGAGCAGGCGGCGGCACCACCCTGCTCGTCCTGATGAAAGCCAAGATCGTCGGCTCACTGGCCGGTAAACTCGCGATCGCCGCGTTGGTCGGGCTCGGCCTCGCCTGGCCCCTCGTGGCGCTGGCGATCCTCGCGATCGTGGTGATGGTGGCATCGATCCTCAGCTGCGAGTCGACGGACCTCGACGGCTGCGATTGCATTCGGTCGAACCCGCGACGCGCACGGCTCAAGGCGCTGATCAAGCAGCGGCGCACATGGCTCGCAGCACCGTCGGGCCCAGCACCGCGGATCCGTGATTTCCGGATGTCGCGAAGCCCCTGAAGGCCGGCAAAGCCATCGACTCAGCGGAGCTATGCCTTCCAGTCGCCCCGAGCCCTCATCGGCGGCCGGCCTCTGCGACCTTCAGGCCGGGTCCGCGCTCGACCGTAAGAAACGCCAGCTCTTCGACGCGGTCGCAAGCGGCGATGATCGCGTCGGGGCTCTCGGCCAAGTGCGCCTTGGCCTGGGCGCAAGCGCGCGTCACCGCCGGGTCGGTCAGCAGCCGCCCCAGGACCCGTGCGGCCCGGGCCGGTCGGAAGGCGTGGCGGCTGAGGGTGGTACCCAGCGTGCGGTCCTTCAGGCGCCGCCCCTCGTCGAAATGATCGAACGCCACCGGGACGACGAGCTGCGGGATGCCCGCCGCCAGGGCCTGCGCCACCGTGCCGACGCCACCGTGGTGGACCAGGGCGGCGCTGCGCGGCAGCAACGCGCTCAACGGCGCGTAGGGCAGGTGGATGATCCCGGGCGGCAGCGGCATCGGGATCTGGCCGTCCTGGGGAGCGAGCAGGACGCCGCGACGGCCCATCCGCCGGCACACCTCCAGAGCGGTCTCGAAGAACGCGGCGCCCTGGCGCATCGCCGAGCCGTAGGTGAACACGATCGGCGCGTCGCCTTCGGCCAGGAAGGTCTCGAGTTCCGCCGGCATCGCCGGCACGTCGCCGAACCGATCGACGAGCGGGAAGCCGAGCTGCACCGCCTGGGACGGCCAGTCCGCCTGGCGCGCGGCGTACCAATCCGGGAACATCAGCAGCATGCGGGTCGGGCTGTTCCACCAATGCCGCAGCCGGGTCACCGGATCGAGGCCGAGGCGTTGACGGAGCGCGTTCAGGGGCGGCAGCGTGAACGGGCCGACCGCCACCGTGTCAGCGCCCTGGTTGAGCCAGGCCCGCAACGCCGCCGGGAGGATCCGGGGCAACGGCAGTCCCGGCAGCCGGGGCGGATCGGACCGGCTTTCGATCAGGAACGGCATCACGTGCAGAGTCGCGGCCCGCATGTCGTAGAGTTCCTGGGCGAGCCGCGCGCCCCAGGCCAGGGGCGATGCGACCACGATCTGATCGACCCCGCGCGCCCGGGTGGCTCCGAGCCAGAGGCAGGTGGTCTCGGCTACCCGCAGGGCGAAGTCGAACATCGGACGGAAGCCCCAGCGCGGATGCCAGAGTTCGGGCTGGCCGATCACGGCCTCGTAATCGGCGGCCGTGCCGAGGGGCTGGAAGTACAGACCCGCGCGCCGCGCCATCGCCTCGAACGGCGCCGGTGCGGCCAAGGTGACGCCATGCCCGCGGGCCAGGAGCATGTGGCCCAGCGCGATGAACGGCAGCACGTCGCCGTGCGTCCCGACGGCCACCAGCGCGACCTGGATCCGTCCCCCAATGTGTTGCGCGGGAATAGCCTGCTCCCTTGACCCCCCCGGTCAAATAACGAACGCCCCGATAGAGGCGGACATGGCAGCCCGCCCGATCTCCATCAAGCCACTATTTGTTTACTATGATGTAAAGCCGCAGGCACTGCACCGCTCACGCCCCTATCGCCAGAACAAAACATGAACATAATAAAGACGGAACACGGGAGGCGCGACGATGCTGAAGCGGTTGGTCCTGACCGGGATGGTCGAGTTCATGGCCTTCGGGATGCTGTTTGCGGCGGTCGGCGCCTGGGCAATAGCTCTGGCACCGGTTCGTTAGCCAGGTTCTCCCTTTCGGGGCCGAGTTCCGGCCATGCGCGGCTTATGCACAGGCGATCGAGCCGGCCGTGCCGATTATCCACAGAGGGCGCCCGAACTGGTGCGCCGGGAGCACGACCGGTGGATATCGTCAGGTTCGGCTCAGGCATACGTCGACTTGGCAAGGCCGAGCGGGGATGTTGGGCGACCCCGGATCAAGGTCGGCCATGCCACGCCAGCTCAAGGAGGTCGGATTCGTCCACCTCCACGTCCATTCGTCCTATTCCCTCCTCGAAGGGGCGCTGAAGGTCGGCTCTCTGGTCAAGGCCGCGGTCGCCGACCGGCAGCCGGCCCTGGCGCTTACCGACACCAACAATCTGTTCGGTGCGCTGGAATTCTCCGAGAAGGCGGCCGGAGAGGGTGTCCAACCGATCGCCGGGGTGCAGCTCTCGGTGGCGTTCGAGGCGGCCGACCCGCACCAGCGCACGGCTCCGACGAGCCACGGCGTCGTGCTGCTCGCCCAGGACGAGACCGGCTACGCCAATCTTCTGCGTCTGGCGAGCCGCGCCTATTTCGACACTGCGCTCGGCGAGGCGCCCCGAGTCGAAGCCTCCGCCCTAGCCGAGGCAGGGGCCGGCTTGATCGCGCTCACCGGCGGTCTGTCGGGGCCCCTCGACGCGGCGTTTCGGGCAGGGCGACCCGAGCTGGCGCTGAGCCGCCTCGGGCAGCTGAAAGCGGCCTTCGGCGAGGACCGGCTCTACGTCGAGATCCAGCGCCACGGCTCGCCCGAGGAGGGTCGGATCGAGACGGCGCTGCTCGACATCGCCGGCCGGCACGGTCTTGGAATTGTCGCGACCAACGAACCGTTCTTCGCCAAGTCCGACGATTACGACGCCCATGACGCGCTGCTCGCCATCGCGGACGGACGGCTCGTCTCGGACGAGCGCCGGCGCCGGGTGACGCCACGTCACGCCTTCAAGACCCGCGCCGAGATGGCCGAACTGTTCAGCGACCTGCCGGATGCGCTTCAGGCCACCGTCGAGATCGCCATGCGCTGCGCCGTGCGGGCGCGGACCCGCAAGCCGATCCTGCCGAACTTTTCGAAGGTCGTGGCCGAGGCGATCGCCGAGGATCACGCCGGTGAACCTGGCGTCGCGTCAGTCGCGAACGAGCCGACCGAGCTGCGCCGGCAGGCCGAGGCCGGGCTGGAGCTGCGGCTGAAGCAGCACGGCACTGCGCCGGGTTTCTCGGAGGACGATTACCGCAAACGCCTCGCCTTCGAGCTCGACGTCATCGTGTCGATGAAGTTCCCGGGCTACTTCCTGATCGTCTCGGACTTCATCAAGTGGGCCAAGGACCACGACATCCCGGTTGGTCCCGGCCGCGGCTCCGGCGCCGGCTCGCTGGTGGCCTGGTCGCTGCTCATCACCGACCTCGATCCGCTGCGCTTCGGCCTGCTGTTCGAGCGCTTCCTCAACCCCGAGCGCGTCTCGATGCCGGATTTCGACATCGATTTCTGCGTCGAGGGCCGCGAGCGCGTGATCCGCTACGTGCAGCAGCGCTACGGCGAGCGGCAGGTCGGTCAGATCATCACCTTCGGTACGCTGCTCGCCCGCGGCGTGCTGCGCGATGTCGGCCGCGTGCTGGAGATGCCCTACGGGCAAGTCGACAAGCTGACCAAGCTCGTCCCGCAGAATCCAGCCAACCCGGTGACGCTCGCACAGGCGATCGAGGGCGAGCCCAAGCTCCAGCAGGCCATGGAGGAGGAGCCGATCGTCGCCCGGCTCATCGACATCTCCAAGAAGCTCGAGGGCCTGCACCGCCACGCCTCCACCCACGCGGCCGGCGTGGTGATCGGCGATCGGCCCCTCGAGGAGCTGGTGCCGCTCTACCGGGACCCGAAGACCGGAATGCGGGTGACCCAGTTCAACATGAAGTGGGTCGAGCAGGCGGGCTTGGTGAAGTTCGATTTTCTGGGCCTGAAGACGCTTACCATGCTGCGGTGCTGCACCGACCTGCTGAAGCAGCGTGGCATCGAGATCGACCTCGCGAGCCTGCCGCTCGACAACGAAGAGACCTACAAGCCGATGGGCCGCGGCGAGACCGTCGGGGTGTTCCAGGTGGAATCCGCCGGCATGCGCAAGGCGCTCTGCGAGATGCAGGCCGACCGGTTCGAGGACATCATCGCCCTGGTGGCGCTCTACCGGCCGGGCCCGATGGCCAACATCCCGGTCTATTGCGAGCGCAAGCTCGGCCGCGACGCCGGCAACGAGGCGTCCTGGTACCCGGATCCGAAGCTGGAGCCGATGCTGAAGGAGACCTTCGGCATCATCGTCTACCAGGAACAGGTGATGGAGATCGCCAAGGTCCTGGCCGGCTACTCGCTCGGCGAGGCCGACATGCTCCGGCGCGCCATGGGCAAGAAGATCCGCGCCGAGATGGATGCGCAGCGCGATCGGTTCGTGAAAGGCTGCATCGAGCGCGGGCTGATCAAGGCCAAGGCCAACGAGATCTTCGACCTGCTCGCCAAGTTCGCCGATTACGGCTTCAACAAGAGCCACGCGGCGGCGTACGCGCTGCTGACCTACCAGACCGGATACCTGAAGGCGAACTTCCCGGTCGAGTTCCTGGCCGCCGCCATGACGCTGGACATCGACAACACCGACAAGCTCGCCGAATTCCGTCAGGACGCGCAGCGGCTCAAGATCACGGTGGAGCCGCCCTCGATCAACACCTCCGGCGAAGTGTTCGAGGTGCGCGACGGCAAGATCTTCTACGCGCTCGCCGCCATCAAGGGCGTCGGCCGCGAAGCGGTGCGGGCGCTGGTCGAGGCGCGGGGCGACCGGCCGTTCAAGGACCTGGCCTGCCTCGCCCGGCGGCTCAACCCGCGGATGATCAACAAGCGCACCCTGGAAAGCCTGGTCCAGGCCGGCGCCCTCGATTGCATCGAACCGGACCGCGCCCGGGCCTTCGCGGCGGTCGAGCCGATGATGAAGCTGGCTGCCAGCGCCGCAGAGGCCGCCTCCACCGGCGTCACCGACATGTTCGGCGGCGTGGTCGCGGCCGACGTATCTCTGCGGATCCCGCCGCACGAGGTCTGGCCGATGGCCGACACCCTCAAGCGCGAATACACGGCGATCGGCTTCTTCGTCTCAGGCCACCCGCTCGACGAGTACGGCGACCTTCTGGACAAGCTGCGGGTGCAGAGCTGGGCGGATTTCTGCCGCTCGGTCCGGGCCGGGACCGGCAGCGTCGGCCGCGTGGCCGCCTCGGTGCTCGACCGGGCAGAACGGCGGACCAAGACCGGCAACAAGATGGGCATCGTCACCCTGTCGGACCGGACCGCCCATTTCGAGGCGATCATCTTCTCCGAGGGACTCGGCCAGTACCGGGATATCCTTGAACCGGGCCGACCCCTGGTGCTCCAGCTTCAGGCGAACCTGGAGGGCGAGGACGTGCGCGCCCGGATCCTCACCGCGGAACCGCTCGATCACGCGGTCGCCCGGCACCAGAAGGGCATCCGTATCCATCTGAGCGACCCGCGCGGGGTCGCGCCGGTGCAGCAGCGGCTTTCGATGCGCGGGGAGAGCGAGGTCTCCCTGATCCTCAAGCTCGATGGCGGCGGCCGCGAGGTCGAGATCCGGCTTCCGGGCAAGTTCCAGGCCTCGCCCCAGCTCGCCGGCCTGCTCCGCACCGTGCCGGGGGTGGTGCAGGTGGAGGTGAGCTAACTCGCCGCTGAGCCACCTGCCGCCAGCACCACCGCCCGCGTACCGCCCGGCACGCGGGCGTACAGGTCGATGATGTCCGGGTTCAGGAACCGCACGCAGCCCGAAGACATCATGGTCCCGATGGTCTGGGGTTCCGTCGTGCTGTGGAAGGGACCGGCGACGCAGCGTGCCGCCGTGGTCGAGGTGCATCCAGGCTGCCCGACGGTGGTTGCCGGCCCCAAGAAGCACCGAGCCCCGCAGCCTCAGGACCGCGCCGGACGTCGGCTGCATGATCGAGGAACGCAGCTGATCCTGCCGGATTGACCTGTTGCGGATGTCACCGATCGGGGCGTGCGGCGACGCCATTCTGAGAATAATCTTCTCCGGCTATCGAGGTGCCGTAGCTGAAACGTTCCTGCGGGGACGGCAAAAGAAGCTCGGTCGCAGGCAGGAACATGTATGTCCCTCGCCGGTAGGTCCCATGCGCACCTCGCGCAAACGGAGCTGCCCGCATGTTCATGAAGATCGACCGTCTGCTGACGGAGCTACCGGAGCCGAAGAAGCCCGAGCCCAACGCAGCCGCCGCCCTGCAGGAACTGCTCGGTGGCAAGTACGGCGAGATGTCGACCCTCGGGAACTACATGTTCCAGAGCTTCAATTTCCGCAACAAGACCAAACTTCGGCCTTTCTATAGCCTCGTGTCGAGCATCTTCGCTGAAGAGATCGGACACGTCGAACTCGTCTCGACCGGCATCGCCATGCTGAACAATGGTCCAGGCAACCCGAAGAAGGACGTCGACATCTCCAAGGCACCGTTTGCCGAGATGCAGGATGTCCGCCTCGCCGGCAGCTTCCTGGCGAATGGCGGCGGCGCGATGCCGATGAATTCCAACGCCGCGTCCTGGAACATGGACATGGTCACGACGACCGGTAACCTGATCATCGACCTGCTGCACAACTTCCACTTGGAATGCGGTGCCCGCATCCACAAGCTGCGGGTCTACGAGACCATGTCCGAGCCGACCGGCCGGGAAGTCTGTGCCTACCTTCTGGTCCGCGGCTCGCTGCACGCCCATGCCTACGCACTGGCCCTGAAGAAGCTCACCGGCGTCGAGATCGAGAAGATGCTGCCGACCCCGAACATCGATCTGTCGCGGGTCCCTGAGTGTCAGAAGTACCTCGACGAGGGCAAGCACCGGCGCCTCTACACGTTCAGCGAGGCGGATTATCAGGAAGCTGCCGGCGTCTGGTCGAACGACGAGGTGGCGCTGCCGGGCGACCCGCCGGGCAACCTCGAAGTGGTTGATGGCTATCCCGAGGGCGGCAAGATTCCGGAACTCGATGGCAACTACGGGGCCTTCGCGCCGGATTACGCGCCGGAAGAAATCTTCGAGATCGCCAGCAAACTCTACAAGAAGGGGCGCTGAGTCCGCTCCGCTTGGGGCCCTTTGCCGGCGCCAAGCCATCAAGGAGGCCGCCCCGGACAGTGTGAAGCGTCTTCGTCTCCTCGGAGCAGGATGTCGAGCCGTCCTGCCTCCCCCTGCCGGACAGGGCGTTCGGCATCGTGGTCTGGGATTGATCGTTCGATCCCAGACCACCCACGTGTGTCTTGCCGCCGGAGCGCACGACGGGCAGTGCGGGTTCGACGGCAGAGTACACCGTCGACGCACGAGACGACGTGCAGCGAGCCACTGTAGCTTGACTCCAGATCCAAGCGCCCGGTGCCTTTGAAGGCCCGACGCTTAATTCAGATGTCGCAGTCGGTGCCAAGCGCCGTTACGGCACCGCGAGGCAGCTGTTCAGCGCGGCCTTCAACGCTGCCGCATCACCTTCCGCCACCGAGAAGCTCCCCACCAGGGATTGGTCACCGGCGCGTGGGCTCGTCTGCGTCCAGGTGATTCGGGTCCCGGGCTGGGCAAGCGCCAGGGCGACGCCGCGCAATGGGTCCTCACCCCGGTGGCCGCCGGTCACCGTCAGGGTGATCTGCTTGTTGGGATCGGTCGAGACAGCCCCCTGCGCTGCCATCCGCACGGAGCGGACGCTCCCCGCGCTCGACACCAGGATGCTGGTGAGCGGTGGTCCTCCTCCGTCGAGGCGGGCCACATCGAACCCATCCGCTAAATCCGTGAAGCGCTGGACCGTCAGGACCGCCGACAGGCCGGCCCCCGCGGGGTCGCAGGCGAGCCGCAGGGTCGCGGGACGCTGACCGGCGCCCAGAGTGGCGTTGCCGGCGAGTTCCACGGCGCCGGCCATCGGCCGCGACCCGTCCGGCAGGAGAGGCGTCCCCCCGGTCAAGACGTCGGACAGCCGGAAGCCGTGGGGCCAGGGGCCCGCGGCCAGCACTGCGACCGCAACCACCAGAATCGCCAGAGCCACACCGATCCTCAGCCGCATCCTGTCCTCGCCCATGGGGATCCTGGGCCGGCGGCATAAAGCATGAGGCGTGAAAGTCGAATCCAGCCTTTCGGAATCGCCATGCGATTTCAAGGAACTAAGGCGTCCTGCCAGGGTCGCGCGGGAACGGGCTACCCGAGACGATCGCGGCCGGCCCGCAACGATTCGTTCACCACGATCCATGGAAATGCCCACAACCACAGCCTGTGAGCCTGTCGGCAACTTCGTAAAAACCGATCGATCCTATGCACCCTCGCTCAACCCTGAGCGTTGCGATGCGCACCAAGATCCTCCTCGCCCTCACCCTTGTCGTCTATCTCACCACCGGGCGGGCGCCGGGTATCCGCGAGCCGCGCAACCCGGATACCGAGCAGGCGGGCGGCCGTGTGGTGATCGCGATGAAGCGCGCCTGGTCTTGAGGCTCACTGCCGCGCCGCACGGGCCTTTAGCCGCGCAGCCACGAGGGCCTGAAGGCTCCAGAGGTGGCGGTCGCGGATACCGAGCCGTTCGCAAGCCTCGACGGTCCGGAACAGGTACTCGGCGCTCGGCCCGGCATGCCCGCGGGCGGCCGCGATCTTGTCAGCGATGTCCGGGTCCGAGAGACGGCCCGCGTAGCGCTCGTTGGCTCGGTTGGCCAGGAAGGTCAGCGCCGAGACGGTCCCGGCCTCGGTCGCCACCGGCAGCCAACGGGCGACATAGCCGCGGCCGCGCATCTCCCGCCGCCAGACCGGCATCAGCGCCTCGCGGATCTCCGTCCCCGGCAGACGGAACACGACGCCCTTGCACAGGCCGCCGCGATCCAGCGCCAGGACGAAACCCGGCCGCTCCGGGGTGCCACGGAACCGCCGTTGGAGCAGACAGAAGCGGCGGTGGAAGCCCCGCACGGTCCCGATCCGGCTCTCGGCCACCGGAAATTCCGGCCGCCACATCAGGGACCCGTAGGCGAACACCCAGAGGTCATGCCCCTCCCGCCCGGCCGTGATCGCTTCGAGGCCGGGACGCAGCTCCGCATCGCTGAGCAGCTCGAGTGCGCTCGGATCGTCCGGGACCGGGGTGGCGTGGGCGCGCGCGATCAGATCGAGGCTGAGGTCGAGGGTGCGCGCGTGTATCGAGGGCATGGCCATCAACGCGGCCGGCTCACCGCGCGTTGCCGAGGGCGTCCAGTTCCGGGAACGGCTGGCTGCGATGGCCGGTGCAGACCTCGTCGTCGTCGATCACGTCCAGCCGGTCGGCGGCGTAGCGCATCACCGCCTTGGGCCGCTCGGGCTTGCCGAAGGTCCGGCCGCTCATCCGGCTCGACACGCAGTAGATCGTCCGCCCGCCATCCTCGATCGGCCCGGCGAGCCGGCTGCCCGCGAAGCGCACCGGCAGCAGCGAGACCGAACCGAAATCGACCTGTTTCAAGGCGAGCGCGGCAAGCCGCTGCTTCAAGGCCGGGGAGGGCGCTTCCGCGGCAACGGGCTTCGCCGCCTTGGGCGCAGCCCGCGCGCCGGTGAGCGTCAGGGCCAGGACAAGAACCAGAACTGCGGCGCGGCGCATGGGCGTGATTCCTTTACGGCCACGCTAAAGCTGCGCCGCCGGCGCGCAAAGGCGGCGTGGCGGCCGAGGAGCGCTTATATGGAGATCTCTTGCGGATCACCGGCGTTCGCCGACCCGCGCCACGCCCACCGGTCACGGGAACTCGATGCAGTGGACCGACGACGCCCTCGTGCTCGGCTTGCGCCGGCACGGAGAGACCGGCGTCATTCTGGAAGCGATGACCGAATACCATGGGCGCCATCTCGGCCTCGTGCATGGCGGACGTTCGCGCCGGATGCAGCCAGTGCTTCAGCCCGGCAACCGGGTCCGGCTGAGCTGGCGGGCGCGGCTCGACGAGGGGCTCGGCGCCTACACTGTGGAGCCGCTGGAATCCCAGGTCTCGCGGATGATCGGGTCGGGCATCGCGCTCTACGGGCTCGGCCACATGGCGGCGCTGCTGCGGCTCCTGCCGGAGCGGGATCCGCATCCGGCTCTCTACGAGGCGGCCGGCGTGCTGGTCGAGCACCTCGACGACCCGGCCGTCGCGCCGCCCCTGATGGTGCGGTTCGAGCTGGAGATCCTGTCTGAGCTCGGATTCGGCCTCGACCTGACTGCCTGCGCGGCGACCGGCGGCAACGACGCGTTGGCCTACGTCTCGCCGAAGAGCGGCCGGGCGGTCAGCGCCTCGGCTGGGGAGCCGTTTCGCGATCGCATGCTGGCGCTGCCGACCTTCCTGCACGCGGGCGGATCCCCGGGGCCGGACGGTGTTGCCCAAGGGTTTACCTTGACGGGATACTTCCTCGACCGGCACGTCTGGGGTCCGCGCGGCCTCGCCGCGCCGGAAGAGCGCGCACGATTCGTTGCGCTCGGTCGCGAGGCCGAGTAATGTTCGCGTTATGTTCTAGAGACGGCCGAGCCGGGGGCGACTGAGCCCCGGTTGAAACCAACCCCGTCATTCCGGGCTCGCCGACGGCGCCACGGAATGACGAATCGCGCGTTGAGGCGGTGCTGCCGGTCGGCGGCCCTGCCCTGAGACAGGAGCCGTCATGGGCCAGCCCTTCGAGCCGCCGTCCGGCGACGGGATCGAGAGCGTCGAGCTGAAATCCGCGCTGGAAGAGCGCTACCTCGCCTATGCGCTCTCCACGATCATGCACCGGGCGCTGCCGGATGCCCGCGACGGGCTGAAGCCCGTGCACCGGCGCATCCTGTACGGCATGCGGCTGCTTCGCCTCGACCCGAACACCGCGCACAAGAAATGCGCCAAGATCGTCGGCGACGTGATGGGTGACTTCCACCCACACGGCGACCAGGCGATCTACGACGCGCTGGTGCGGCTCTCTCAGGACTTCGCGCAGCGCTATCCGCTGGTCGACGGGCAGGGCAATTTCGGCAATATCGACGGCGACGGCCCGGCCGCCTACCGCTACACGGAGGCCCGGCTCACCGAGGTCGCGCGGCTGCTGCTCGACGGGATCGACGAGGACACGGTCGATTTCCGCCCGTCCTACAACGGCGAGAAAGACGAGCCGGTGGTGCTGCCGGCGGCCTTCCCGAACCTGCTGGCCAACGGCAGCCAGGGCATCGCGGTCGGCATGGCGACCTCGATCCCGCCCCACAACGCCGCCGAGCTGTGCGACGCGGCGCTCTACCTGATCAGCCATCCTGGGGCGACGTCAGCGCAGCTCAACAGCTTCGTCCAGGGGCCGGACTTCCCGACCGGCGGCATCCTGGTCGATTCGGCGGAGTCGATCACCGAGGCCTACCGGACCGGCCGCGGCGCCTTCCGGGTCCGGGCCCGCTGGCACAAGGAGGATCTCGGCCGCGGCACCTGGAACATCATCGTCACCGAGATCCCGTACGGCATCCCGAAGGGCCGGCTGATCGAGAAGATGGCAGAGCTTCTCCAGGAGAAGAAGCTGCCGCTGCTGGCCGACGTACGCGACGAATCGGCCGAGGACGTCCGCGTTGTGCTGGAGCCGCGCTCGCGCACGGTCGATCCCGTGATCCTGATGGAATCGCTGTTCCGGCTGACCGAGCTGGAAGCCCGCATCCCGCTCAACCTCAACGTCCTGGTCGGCGGCCTCGTGCCGAAGGTGATCGGGCTCACCGAATGCCTGCGGGAATGGGTCGACCATCGCCGCGTGGTGCTCCAGCGCCGCTCGCGCCATCGCCTCGGGCAGATCGACAGGCGCCTGGAGATCCTCGGCGGACTGCTGATCGTCTATCTCGACCTCGACGAGGTGATCCGCATCATCCGCGAGGAGGACGAGCCGAAGCCGGCCCTGATGGCCCGGTTCGAGCTGACCGAGATCCAGGCCAACGCGATCCTCGACACGCGCCTCCGGTCCTTGCGAAAGCTCGAAGAGATGGAGCTGAAGCGCGAACTGGACGCACTCACCGCCGAGAAGGCGGAGATCGATGCGCTGCTCGCCTCCGAGCCAGCGCAATGGAAGGCGATCCAAGCCCAGATCCGCGCCGTGAAAAAAACCTTCGGGCCGGAGACCAAGCTGGGCAAGCGCCGCACCACGCTCGCGAGCCCGCCGGATGTCGGCGGCATCGATTTCACGGCAGCCTTGGTCGAGCGCGAGCCGATCACCGTGATCGTCTCGAACAAGGGCTGGATCCGGGCGCTCAAGGGGCACGTCGCCGACCTGTCAGGGGTGGCGTTCAAGGGTGACGACGGCCTGAAGATCGCCTTCCCGAGCGAGACCACTCAAAAGATCCTGCTGCTCGCCTCGAACGGTAAAGTCTTCACCATCGAGGCGTCGAAGCTGCCGGGCGGGCGCGGCTTCGGCGATCCGGTGCGGCTGATGGTCGATCTCGACGACGGCACCGAGGTGGTGGCCGCGCTGCCCTACAAGCCGGAGACCAAGCTGCTGATCGTGGGCTCGGATGGGCGCGGCTTCGTGGCGCCGTCGGACGCGCTGGTGGCCAACACCCGCAAGGGCAAGGGCGTGCTCGGCCTCGACGGCGACGCGGCGGCCGTGGTGCTCGTCCCCGCCGACGGCGATCACGTCGCGGTGGTCAACACCGAGAAGCTGCTGCTGATCTTCCCGATCTCGGAGGTGGCCGAACTCTCCCGGGGCAAGGGCGTCCGGCTCCAGCGCTGCCGCAGCGGCGGCCTCACCGACGCGCACGTCTTCCGGCTGGCCGACGGTCTGCCCTGGCAGGACGGCTCACCCGAGGGGCGGCTCGCCAACGCGTCGGTTCTCGAGAAATGGCTGGGTCACCGCGGCGAGGTCGGCCTGATGATGGCGCGCAGCTTCCCGAAATTCGAGCGGTTCGGGCGGTGAGGGGCAGCATTACCGCTCGCGCACAAAAGCCTCGTCGGCAGCCCAGAGATGCTGGGCCGCGTAGGCTCTGAACGGGCGCCATGCCTCGGCCCGGGCGAGGAGTGCGGCCGGGCTGGGACGGCCGGTGGCGGTCTCGAGGGCGCGGAGAAGGCCGATGTCGCCCACCGGCAGGGCGTCCGGCAGCTTGAGAGCCCGCATGGCGATGTACTGCGCGGTCCAGGGGCCGATCCCGCGGATCGCCGTGAAGCGCAGCACCGCATCCTCCAGGGTCCCGGCCGGGGCGAACAGGTCCGGGTTCGCGAGCGCGGCGGCCGCCAGCGCCCGGATCGCTGCGCCGCGGGCGCGGGGCATGTTCAGCGCGAGCGCCACGTCGGCCTCGACCAGTTGAAGCGGCGTCGGGAAGACATGGGTCAGGCTGCCCGCCGGCTCTGCCAGCGGCGTCCCGAATGCGGCGACCAGCTTTCCGGCGAGCCGGATCGCGGCCTGAACCGAGACCTGCTGGCCGAGGATCGCCCGGCATCCGGTCTCGAACGGGTCCCACGCGCCGGGCAGCCGCAATCCTGGCCTGGCCGCCACGAGTCCGGCCAGGGTAGGGTCTCGGGACAGGCAGGCCGCGATCGCGGCCGGATCGGCGTCGCAAACGAACAGGCGGCGCAGGCGCTCGGCGACCTTAATCCCGGACGTGACGTCGAGGCCCTGGAGCGTCGCGTCCAGGCCGGCATCGCCGAACGCGACCGCGACGATGCCGGGCCGTCCGCCGATGCAGACCGTGCGCGCGTAACATTGCGCGCCGGGCTCGGCCGCTTCGACCCCAAGGATGGCTCGCTTCGCCAGGAAGGCGCGGATCGACGGCCAATCATAGGGTTGCCGACAAGGGATGCGGAGCGTGACGACCGCCCCGCTGGCCAGGACCGGCCAAAGCGACAGGGGCGGCCCTTCGGCCGCCCCCGGTGTCGCTTCGGGTTCGATGGCTCGGCTCAGCCGCGCTCGTCGACCGGCACGTAGTCGCGCTGCGCCGGGCCGACATAGAGCTGGCGCGGACGGCCGATCTTCTGCATCGGGTCCTCGATCATCTCGGCCCATTGCGCGATCCAGCCGACGGTGCGCGCCACCGCGAACAGCACAGTGAACATGTCGGTCGGGAAACCCATCGCCTTGAGCGTGATGCCCGAATAGAAATCGATGTTCGGGTAGAGCTTCTTCTCGATGAAGTACTCGTCCTTGAGGGCGATCTGCTCCAGTTCCATGGCAACGTGGAGCAGCGGATCCTCCGTCTTGCCGAGTTCCTTGAGGACCTGGTGCGTGGTGCTCTGCATGATCCGGGCGCGCGGATCGTAGTTCTTATAGACCCGGTGGCCGAAGCCCATGAGGCGGAACGGGTCGTTCTTGTCCTTGGCCTTCGCGACGTACTTGCCGACGTTCTCGGGCGTGCCAATCTCCATCAGCATCTTCAGCGCCGCCTCGTTGGCGCCGCCATGGGCCGGCCCCCATAGGCACGCGATGCCGGCCGCGATGCAGGCGAACGGGTTCGCGCCGGACGAACCGGCGAGCCGCACGGTCGAGGTCGAGGCGTTCTGCTCGTGATCGGCGTGCAGGATGAAGATCTTGTCGAGGGCTTTCGCGAAGACCGGATTGACTTCGTAATCCTCGCACGGAACCGCGTAACACATCCGCAGGAAGTTCGAGGTATAGTCCAGATCGTTCTTCGGATACACGAAGGGCTGGCCGATAGAGTACTTGTAGGCCATCGCGGCCAGCGTCGGCATCTTGGCGATCATGCGGATCGACGCGATCAGCCGCTGGCTCTCGTCGGTGATGTCGGTCGAGTCGTGGTAGAAGGCCGAGAGCGCGCCGACGGAGGCGACCATCACGGCCATGGGGTGGGCGTCACGCCGGAAGCCGGTGAAGAACCGGTTCATCTGGTCGTGCACCATGGTGTGGCGCGTGACCCGATAGTCGAAATCGGCCTTCTGGGCGGCGGTCGGCAGCGTACCGAACAGCATCAGGTAGCAGGTCTCGAGGAAGTCGCCCTTCTCGGCGAGTTGCTCGATCGGGTAGCCGCGATAGAGCAGCACGCCCTCATCGCCGTCGATGTAGGTGATCTTCGATTCGCACGAGGCCGTCGAGGTGAAGCCCGGATCGAAGGTGAAGGCGCCGGTCTTGGCGTAGAGCTTGCCGATGTCGATGACGTCCGGGCCGATCGTGCCGGACTTGACCGGCAGTTCGATCTCCTTGCCGTCCACGGTGATGGTGCTGGATGCGCTCATGGAACGTGGACCCTTCTCTGGCGACGTGGCGGATGCCGGCCTCGGGCTGCCCGAGTCGACCCCGGGGCCGGAGCACGCCGCGCGTCATGTTGCGGGTGCTCACAGGCCATGGGTTACCCAAACGGCAGTGCAGCAGCAACGGGGTCGGTGACAACCGACCGCCATCGCCAAGCAAAATCCGGTACCAAGCGAAATCCGGGCCGAGGCGCGCAGTTCCTTCCCGCCCGCTCAGCCCTGCGGCACCTGATCGGCGAGGCGCGCCAGGGTCTCGGATCGTCCGAGCACCGCCATCACGTCGAACAGGGGCGGGGAGGTGGTGCGGCCGGTGAGTGCGGCCCGCAGGGGCTGGGCCACCTGCCCAAGCTTGCACCCGGCTGTCTCCGCATACTGACGCACCGCACCCTCGGTCGCCGCCGCGCTCCACTCGGGCAGCGACTGGAGATCCGGCAGCACCCCAGCCAGACGCGCCCGGCCCTCGTCGGACAGGAGCGTCCGGGCCTTGTCGTCGAGCACCAGGGGACGCTGGGCGGTGAGGTAATAGGCGCTGTCGAGCAGTTCGATCAGTGTCTTGGCCCGCTCTTTCAGGCCCGGCATGGCCTGGATCAGCTGGTCCTTGAGGGCTGGCTGGAGCGTCGCCGGGAGGCCGCGCTCCGGGCCGACGTTCGGCAGGATCGTCTCGAGCGCGGCGACCAGATCCGCATCGGCGCTGCCTCGGATGTAGAGTCCGTTGAGGTTGGCGAGCTTGGCGAAGTCGAACCGCGCCGCCGAGCGCCCCACTGCGCGGAGATCGAAGGCCGTGATCATCTCGTCGGTGGAGAACACCTCCTGGTCGCCGTGGCTCCAGCCCAGTCGCACAAGGTAGTTGCGCAGCGCCTCCGGCAGGTAGCCGAGGTCGCGGTAGGCCTCGACCCCGAGCGCCCCGTGGCGCTTCGACAGCTTCGCCCCGTCGGCGCCGTGGATCAGCGGGATATGGGCCATCCTGGGAATGTCCCAGCCGAGCGCAGAGAAGATCTGGCTCTGCCGGGCCGCGTTGGTGAGGTGGTCGTCGCCGCGGATGACCTGGGTGACGCCCATGTCGTGGTCGTCGACCACGACGGCGAGCATGTAGGTCGGCGTCCCGTCCGAGCGCAGCAGGACGAGGTCGTCGAGATCGCGGTTGGCCCAGGTCACCCGCCCCTGCACGGCATCCTCGACCACCGTCTCGCCCTCGATGGGCGCGCGCAGCCGGATCACCGGCCTGACCCCGGCAGGAGCCTCGGACGGGTCGCGATCGCGCCACCGCCCGTCGTAGCGCGGGGCCCGGCCCTCGGCTCGGGCGGTCTCCCGCATCTGCGTCAGTTCCTCCGCGGAGGCGTAGCAATGGTAGGCGCGGCCGGCGGCCAGCAGCTCCTCGGCGACCGCGCGATGGCGCTCGGCGCGGGCGAACTGGAAGACCACGTCCCCGTCCCAATCGAGGCCGAGCCAGGACAGGCCGTCGAGGATCGCGTCGATCGCGCCCTTGGTCGAGCGTTCCCGGTCGGTATCCTCGATGCGCAGCAGCATCTTGCCGCCGGTGTGGCGGGCGTACAGCCAATTGAACAGCGCCGTGCGGGCACCGCCGATATGGAGGTATCCGGTGGGCGAGGGGGCGAAGCGCGTGACGACGGCTGAGGACATCGGGCCGATATGTTCGGGGGCGAAGGGCGATGGGGCGGTGCAGGGCGTCAGGGCGGCGCCCGTCGCACGGCGTGGCGCCCGTAGCACGAAGCGTCCGCTGTAGCACGGGCCGACGGGTGCGTTAAGAATCCCCGGCCGGGACTTGAGTCGTCCGGCACGGGGCGGGGCGGATGCGGCGGATCGGCGCGAGGCTGGCGGGCGGCGCGGTGGCGCTGGCCGGCACGCGCCCGGTGTCGATGCCGGCGCTCCGCGGCTGGCTCGCCGATGGGCTCACCCGGGAGGTCGAGCAGCGCCGCCTGTTCCCGTGGCTGGCGGTGGCGTTCGGCGCCGGGATCCTGGTCTTCTTCGGGTGTGCCGACGGGACGCCGTTCCTCGCCGCCCCCTTGGCAGGAGCGGCGCTCGCCCTCGCGCCGGCGCCGTTCCTGGGTGCGCGGCCGGGGGCACTCGCCCTTTGCCTGGCGCTGACAGCCGGCTTCCTGGGCTTCGCGGCGGCGACCTGGCGGGTCTCGCAGGTGGCGGCGCCGATCCTCACCCGCACTACAATCGGGCCGCTGACCGGGATGATCGAGGGGCTGGACGAGCGCGAGGTCGGCGCCCGGCTGGTGATCAGGGTCGAGAGCTTCGCCGGGCTCGAACCCGCTTTGAGGCCGCTTCGGGTGCGGGTCTCGTTCCGGAAGGCGCCATCCCTGCGGCCCGGGGACTTCATCGCCGCGACGGCAAGGTTGCTGCCGCCGCCCGAGGCGGCACGACCGGGCGGCTACGATTTCGCCCGGGATGCCTACTTTCAGGGACTCGGCGCGGTAGGCTCGCTGATCGGGGCGATCACGGTTCGAGAGCCGCCCACCCCGCCACCTCTGCGCCTGCGACTGGCAGCCTTGCTGGACGAGGCCCGCAACGCGCTGACACGCCGGATCGCGCAGGCCGAGGGCGGGCAAGCGGGGGCCGTGGCGGCGGCCCTGGTCACGGGCAAGCGCGGCCTGATCGGACCGGCCGCCAACGATGCGCTCCGGGCGGCGGGCATCTATCACGTCGTTTCCATCTCGGGCCTCCACATGGTGCTGGCCGCCGGCGTGGTGTTCTGGCTGGTGCGGGCCGTCTTGGCGCTGGTGCCGTATTGCGCGCTGGTCTGGCCGATCAAGAAGATCGCCGCCGGGTTCGCGATGCTGGGCGTCACCGCCTATTGCGCGTTCTCGGGCTGGGACATCGCCGCCGAGCGCTCGCTGATCATGACGCTGATCATGCTCGGCGCGATCCTGGTCGACCGGCCGGCGCTGTCCATGCGCAACCTCGCGCTGGCCGCCCTGATAGCATTGGCGCGGGAACCCGAGGGCCTGCTCGGACCGAGCTTCCAGATGTCGTTCGGGGCGGTGGCCGGGCTGATCGCCTGCGCGCGGCTGATCGACGGACGCCTGTTCCAGCGTCCCGGGGCGGGGCGGATCGAGCGGTTCGTCGGCACCGGCCTCTCGGCCGTGACAGGCACCCTCGCGACGACCCTGGTGGCACAGGTCGCGACGGCGCCGTTCGCGACCTACCATTTCCAGACGGTCCAGCCGTTCGGGCTGATCGGCAACGCCCTTACCCTGCCGCTGGTCTCCCTGGTCGTGATGCCGGCGGCGGTGATCGGGATCCTGGCCTATCCCTTCGCCCTGGACCGGCCGATCTGGTGGCTGATGGGACAGGCGGTGGGCGGCATGCTGGCGATCTCCGAATTGATCGCCGGCTTCAATCGGGCCGTCCTGGTGCTGCCGGCCTTCGGCACCGGCGCGCTGATGCTGCTGGCGGCCGGGCTGCTGCTGGCGACGCTGCCGGTATCGCGACTGCGCTGGCTGGCCCTGCCGCCCGCCCTGCTCGGGCTCGGCCTCGCCGTCGTTCCGGAGCGATTCGACCTGTACGTCGACCGGCAGGGCGGTGGTGCGGCCGTGCGTGGACCGGACGGAGTCCTGTGGGCCCTCGGCAATCCTTCGGCCTTCGTGATGGAGCAGTGGCTGAAAGCGGATGGCGACGGGCGATCGGCGAAGGCGGTGATCCAGGCTTCGTCGGCTGTCGGACGGTGCGACCGGCTCGGCTGCACCGCAAGCCTGCCGGACGGCCGCGCCGTCGCCCTGGTCCGCGACCGGCGCGCCTTCACGGAGGACTGCGCCCGGGCGGCCCTGCTGATCTCGCGGCTCGCGGCGCCGCCCACCTGCACGGGGCCGCTGGTGATCGACCGCCGGGTGCTCGCCGAACGAGGCGCCGTCGCACTCCGGGCCGACCGGGATGGCTTCACGGCACGCTATACCCGCGACACGGGCCGTACCGTGCCTTGGCGGGCATCACCGGCTTCGCGGCCATCGCCTGTCCCACAACCGAAAGTGGTAACACCCTCCGAGCCGATCCCGGCCGAGGCCGACGTCGCCGGTTCCGAGGCCGCGCCTGGCGACGCGCCGGCCGAACCCCTTCAGTAGCGGCGGACGAGGCTGACGAGCCGCCCCTGGATCTGGACCCGGTCGGGCCCGAGCACGCGGGTCTCGTAGGCCGGGTTGGCGGCCTCCAGGGCGATCGAGGAGCCCCGGCGGCGGAGCCGCTTGAGCGTCGCCTCCTCGTCGTCGATCAGCGCCACGATGATGTCGCCGGTATTGGCCGTATCCTGCTTGCGGATCACCACGAGGTCACCGTCCAGGATGCCGGCATCGACCATCGAGTCGCCGCGGACCTCGAGAGCGTAATGCTCGCCGCCGGCCAGGAAGTCCGGCGACATGGTGATGGCGTGGCTCTGGTTCTGGATCGCCGAGACCGGCGTACCGGCCGCGATCCGGCCCATCACGGGGATCGAGATGGCGCGGCCGCCGTCGTCGATCATCCGGGCGGTCGCCGGCTGCGCCGGCAGCTTGGACTTCCCGCCCTCGACCACGCTCGGGGTGAAGCGGCGGGGCTCCGCAGGTGGAGCAGCCGCCTGGGACAGGCTCTCGGGGATGCGGATCACCTCGATGGCGCGCGCCCGGTTCGGCAGGCGGCGCAGGAAGCCGCGCTCCTCGAGGGCCGTGATCAGCCGGTGGATGCCCGATTTGGACTTCAGATCGAGGGCGTCCTTCATCTCGTCGAACGAGGGCGGGACGCCACATTCCTGCATGCGGCTCTGGATGAAACGCAGGAGGTCCAGCTGCTTGCGCGTGAGCATCGACGGGGGACTCGCGGCTTGGAGGACCGCATCGATGCGGTCGCGGAAACAAATCACGAACACGTTAAACGTTCCGCAAGTGTTCCGCAAGCGTGATCGGCTGAGCTTGATCGATCGGCGATGTGCGGATGCGGCCGTTGTGTGCCGTGACGCGGTCGCGCCGCCATGGCAGAACCGGTCTGGCAGGATCGGCACGATCCCGGGCCAGCCTTGGTGACCTGAATCGCCGGAATGGTCCATAGGCTGGGACGGTCAGAGTGGCGCGGCGGGCCGCTCACGTCTGCCCACGGCACCTTGCCCGGACGACAGACATAGATCGCATGGACGCCGCATCATCCGACATCGCCGAGACCTGCAGCCGCGTGAAGCGCCTGAGAGTGGCGACCGCGGCCGCCCATGATCAGCTCGACCGGCGCATCATGGCGGCAAAGCCGTTCGCGAGCCTGGAGCGCTACGCGCTGTTCCTCCAGATCCAGTACAGGTTCCATGCGGTCGTCGATCGAGTCTATCGCGATGGCGCGTTCGCCCATGTCCTGCCCGATCTCGACGGCAGGCGCCGACTGCCCCTGATCCAGCAGGATCTGCGCGATGTCGGAGCGCCCGTCCCTGACGGCGCGTCCGAGGAACATTTCGGGACGATCGAACCGGCGCAGGGATTGGGCTGGCTCTACGTCGCCGAGGGCTCGAATCTCGGGGCGGCCATCCTGCTCAAGGAGGCCCGGGCGCTCGGCCTGTCGGAAACCCACGGTGCGCGCCATCTTGCCGGACATCCCGAAGGACGCGGGTTGCATTGGCGGCTTTTCACGGCCGCCCTCGACCGGGTCGAACTCCGGGAGACCGGGGAGCAACGCGTCGCCGCGGGGGCGACGGAGGCGTTCCAGTTCGTGCGCCGGCTGGTCGGGGACGTCTTCGAGGACTGACGGCGCCGCCACCCGGTCGGATCGTTCCGCCGCCCTGGCGCAGCAACAAAGCCTGTCACGCGCGCCGTCCACCGCCGAGTCGGGCGATGACCGGTCGCGGACGCCTGGAACGGCATCTCGGGCGACAAACGAATTGACTGGGCAAGCGGCGCCGTTTCAATGCGCCGAGGTGCTTGACCCGGTCGGCGGGGCAGGCGGATCGTCCCGGCGGCTTCGAGACTGGGCTGGAATTGGGCTTGGGATGACGAGGATGCGACGCGCGGCTCTTCTGCCCATCGGTGCCGGGGCCGTCGGCTTGGCGCTGGCCGGCTGCACCACCGGGTTCTCGTATATCTCGCGCAACTACGTGGCGCTCACCCCGCAGGTGGTCACCATCGGCTGCAAGGAGCCCTACGAGGTCTACGACAACCGGCAGGTGCGCCGGATGCTCGTCGTCTCGAACGCCCTGCGCGAGTACACCGGCTGCAATCTCAGCGAGGTGCGGATCGATCCCGATCCGGCCGCGACCCGGGTGAAGCGCTTCCGCACCGCCGCCCGCGCCTATCTCGACGAGACCGTGCGGGAGGATTGCCGGATCACCGGCGAGACGGTGTTCGATCCGCAGAAGAGCGAATTCACCTACGCCTGCGACGCGCCGATCGAGAAGCGGGGCACGGTGGTGCCGCGCCTGCCGGGCCGCAATCCGGGCTTCATCCAACAATGATCTGAGCCGCCCGCGCCGGCCCCGAGCCCGCCCGGTCAGGCGCCCGGCTTGGGGAAGGTGCGCTCGGCCGCATCGCCGGCCGCCGCCAGCAGGGCGCGGGCGAAGGCCCGGGCCTCCGCCCGGTCCAGCACGATCGCCGCGGTGACCGGGCCGCCGCCGAGGTCGGCGAGGGCGAGTTCGAGCCGTACCCCGTCCGGCATGGCGCTCGCCTGGAGGCTCCAGCCGCCCCCCCGATCCGTGCTCTCCGTCATGACATCCCTCCCGGCTGCCGGACCCGAGACAACGCCGCAGGCTCCGGCCGGAACGGCCCTGGCCCGGGACTGTTCCCGCGTCGCGCCGCACCCGACTTCCCTGCCCCGCGGATCCGAGTTCCTCAAGAGCGCCGGCCCGACCGTGGCGATCGCCGGGGTCGGCGCCCTCGACGGGGTCGGCCTGCTCCGGAGCGATTGACGCCGGCGCCTCGATGATGTCTCCCCCGGGCGACCTGACACGGGGAGTCGCGACACATGCAAGAGATCTGGTTCCGCACCGGCGAGGCCACCGTCCTGGCCGCCGACGGGCAGTACACCGACGCCATGCCCGAGGTCTTGATCGGCTCGGTCCGCGGGCCGGTGGGTCAGGCCTTCGCGTCGATGATGGGGCAGGTCCAGGGCCACACCCGGATGTTCGTGGTGCGCGACCTCAACCAGCTCGTGCGCCCCGCCACGATGATGACCACCAAGGCGACGATCCACACGGCCGAGTATGTCGAGCTGCTCGGCGGCGTCGTCCAGGCCGCCACCGGCGACGCGATCGTGGACTGCATCATCGAGGGCGTGCTGCCCAAGGACGGTCTCGACGAGCTGTGCATGATCATCATGATCTGGCTCGACCCGCGCTGCGCGGAGGACGACAACCTCGACCGCAAGGACCTGTACCGCACCAACTACGAGGCGACGAAGCTCGCCATCGCCCGGGCCCTCAAGGGCGAGCCGACCGTGGACGAGCTGATCGCCAACCGGAAGACCGTGAAGCATTACGCGCTTCAGGACGTGATCGAGTATTGATCAGCGCGGCGGGATGCGCCCCACCGAGCACAGGGTGCGCATCGCGCTGCTGCCGGGATCGGTGTAGCAGGAGGCGGACCAGCCGTTCTGCTGGATGAACGACTTGCGGCGGTCCGACAGGGCGGTCCGGTAGGCGTCGGCGATGATCGGCTCGACCCGCGCGGCCGGCTCGCCGACCAGGATCTCCGAGGCCGCCGCGAGGTCGCGGAAGAAGGCCGCCGAGGGAGCGGGCTCCGCGGAGGTCGCCTGCACGATCGGCTCGGCCCGGCAGGTCACGTCGAACTTGATCGGACCGGCCAGGCGGATGTCGATGCTCGGCCCGGCGCGCTTGCCGACCTTGCCGCCGATCGCCCCGGCGATCTGCTGGGCGAGGTCGTCACACGGCTCCGCCCGGGCGGCGAGGGGCAGGCCGGCCAGGGCCGCGAGGAATGTGGCCAGGAGCGGGCGGGCGACGCGGAAGCTTGACATGGCCGGCACTCTACGCGCCGGGCCGGAGGTGTCGAGGGCGGCGTTCACTGCCGCATCTGGGCGAAGCTCTTGAGCAGGGCCGGGGCGAGGCGCATCCCGGTCGGCACCAGCTCGGCCGGCGGCGGCCGGCGGACGCAATCCTCGAGGTAGGCCAGGGATTCCTCCAGGACCGCTCCGGTGAACGGCTTGGCGATCACCGCCGTGGCGCCCTCCAGATCGTCCGAGAGGGCCCGGGCGTTGGCGGTCATGAAGGCGGCCGTGATGCCGCCGATGGCGCGCACCGCGTGCGCCACGTCCACGCCCGAGGAATCATCGCCGAGGCGCAGGTCGATCAGCACCAGTTCGGGCCGGGTTTCGTGGACGAGGGCGATCGCCTCTGCCGCCGTCATGGCGGTGCCCACGACGCGATAGCCGGCCTCCTCCAGCATCATCTCGATCTGCATCAGGATCAGGGCCTCGTCCTCGACGACGAGGATTCGCATCGGCTCGCTCATCTGGCCTCCGGACCGGTAGCCAATTCGCGGGGCAGGCGAACGTTGACGATCGTGCCCGGGTCGTTCGCCTGCCAGGCGATGCTGGCATTGAGCTGGCGGCAGAGGGTGCCGATCAGCCGCTTGCCGAACGAGCGCTGCTCCATGACCTGCACGGGCATGCCGACGCCGTCGTCGGCGATCTTGATGGTGAAGTGGCGGTCGTCCGGCGCCACCGTCACGGAGAGCCGGCCGGCGCGGTGGTCCGGGAAGGCGTGCTTGAGGGCGTTGGTGATCAGCTCGTTCATCATCAGCGCCACCGGCGGGGCCTTTGTCACCGGGATCTCCACGGTTTCCAGATCCAGGTGCAGGCGGATCCGGTCGGTCCCGGAACCGCGGATCAGGTCGGTGGCGAGGTCGCGGGCGAACTCGGCCACGTCGAACCGCTCGACGTTGTTGGACTGGTAGAGCCTGCGGTGGACCGTGCCGAGGGCCTCCACCCGGGTCAGCATGGATTCCATCGCGGCGCGGGCGGCGGGATCGGTGATCGCCCGCGTCTGCATGGCCAGGAGGGCCGCGATCATCTGGAGGTTGTTCTTGACCCGATGATCGACCTCGTGGACCAGCATGGTCTGCGTGGCCAGGGCCTCGGTGAGGTCGCGGGTCCGGCGGGCGACCTCGGCCTCGAAATGGTCCTTCTCCTTCTGCACCTGCAGGTGCGCGTCGACGCGATCGGTGACGTCGAGCTGCGAGGCGAAGAAGAACAGCACCTCGCCGGCCTCGTTGGCGACGGGGCTGAGATACAGGGCGTTCCAGAACGGCGCCCCGTCCTTGCGATAGTTCAGGACGTCGATCGCGATGTCGCGCTGGGCCGCCACGGCCTCCCGGATCAGCGCCACGGCGCCCCGGTCGGTGTCGGGCCCCTGGAGGAAGCGGCAGTTTCGGCCGAGCACATCCTGGCGGTCATAGCCGCTCATCCGCAGGAACGCGTCGTTGGCGAAGACGATCGGGTTGTCGGGCAGGCGCGGATTGGTCACGATCATCGCCATCCGCGTGGCACGGACCGCGGCGGCGAACGGATCGCCCTTGCCGTGTTCGGCATCGAGCCGGTCCGTCAGATGCCAAGCGTCGGGCTGTTCCATCGAATCGACTCTTTCATGCCCGGCGTTCGTGACCTCCGGCAATCGGCTGGGCCTGCGCGGTCGCAGTGCCGAACGCTCAACGGCCAATCAGAAGATTGGGTTCAGCCCAGTCTCACTTTGATTCTGGAATCGACCAGACAGGATGCCGCACGGGTGGGCCCCGGTCCGGTTTTGCGGGCGCGCCGGCCACGCGATCTCCCGACAGGCTTCATCGTCCCCGCGCGCCTGGTGCGCCGGGGGCATGGCCCAAGAAGTCTCCTCACGCTGGACGCGGGACGCCGCGGGAACCCAGGTGTCGGCCAAGTTACGCGCGGGATCCGATCCCCGCGGCGACCCGCGGCATCGGC
>NZ_VRVA01000068.1:0-30733 GCF_008039945.1 Methylobacterium sp. WL64 | reverse complement strand
CGCCTCGACGGCGGCGCGCCGGGCGTCGCTGATGTCGTAGCCGATGACCGCGAAGCCCTTGCGCGCCAAGGTCGCCGCCATGCCGAGACCCATATTGCCGAGCCCGACGACACCTATCGTCTCAATGTTCATTTCGACACCTTCCGTTTAGGAAATGGTATCGATCGTCGATACGGTCGCTACAAGACTTGCTTTGCGAACAAGTCGTTCTTGTAAAGGCAACACTCAGCGTTGCGGCTGGAAGGCGACCAGGTGTTCGGTGAGCCAGCCCAGCAGCCGGCCCATCGCTTCCGGCAGCCGCCGTCCCGAGCGCACGACGAGGTGTGCGCTCGCCTCGGACAGGACCGGGTCGAGCAGGGGGATCACGGAGACGGCGCCGGTCTGCAGCTCGGCCGCGACGGCGAAACGCGGCAGGAACGCGACGCCCAACCCCGCCGTCACGAAGCGCCTGTGCAACTCGAACGACGCTGTCTCCAGGCGTGCGACGAGCCGGAAACCGCCATCGGCCTCGACGCGTCCCAGCAACTGGCGCACGCCATGATCGGAGGGAAGCAGGACGACCGGCTCGGAGGCGAAGGTGCGCAGGCCCACGGGGGTCGAGGAACCGGCGAGGGGATGGTTGTTCGGCAGGACGGCCAGCAGCGGGTGCCGCGCCGATACGACGCCGCGCACGTCCGGATGGGCGGGCGGGTTGTAGGCGAGACCGATATCCGTATCGCCCTGTGCGACCGCCGACAGCACACTGTCCGTTGTCCCAAGGGAGACCTGAAACGAGATTCCGGGGTAGGCCGTGACGAAGTTGGCCAAGCCGTTATCGAGCAGGTCGACCAGGAAGCCCGCGCCGCAGGTCAGCCGGATCGTCCCCCGCTGGACGCCGCGCAGCCGTTTGAGGTTGTCCTCGAGAAGGGCAGCCTCGTCGGCCTGGCGCTGCGCGTGCTGGGCGACGAGGCGCCCGGCCTCCGTCGGCACGACGCCGCGCGGCAGCCGCTCCAGAAGGTTCTCGCCGCACTCGGCCTCCATCTCGCTGATGTGGCGGCTGACCGCGGAGGCCGCGACGTTGAGCGCCTCCGCGGCGCCTCGGACGGAGCCGGTCCGGACGACGGCCAGGAAGTATCGCAGCGCTCGATCGTTCATCGTCGGGCGAGCGTGCGCTTTGGTCCTCCGCATATCAAGGCGTGAGCCCGCATCGACGGGGCCGAGCCATGCCTTCTGCCCATCGACCTTCGCCTGTGCCGCGCGGCCGGTCGCCTACCGTCGAGGCCCGACGCTCGGATCCCGCGTCGGACCAGCGGTGTCCGCCCCGTGGACGTACCGGCGGTCGAACCGATCACCCAGGCCGGTCAGCACCTCGTACCCGATGGTACCCGCATCGGCCGCGACCGCGTCTAGCGAGCGGTGCGGGCCGATGATCTCAACCGCGTCGTCCTCGGCCAGCGCCCGGGGCGGGAGAGCCGAGGCGTCCACCACGATGCTGTCCATCGATACCCGGCCGAGGATGGGCAGCGCGACGCCGCCCGCCCAGACCGCGCCGCGACCGCTGGCACTCCTCAGGAATCCGTCCGCATAGCCGACCGCCACGGTCGCGAGGCGCGACGCGACCGCCGTCCGTGCGGTGTAGCCGTATCCGACCGCCGTCCCGGCCGGCACGTCGCGCACCTGCAGGACGCGGGCCTCCAGCTTGATCACCGGCTGCAGGGGGTTGGGACGCCCAGCAACCGGCGCCACCCCGAACAGGGCCGCACCCGGCCGCGCGACATCGTAATGGTAATCCGCTCCCAGGAAGATGCCGGAGGACGCGGCGAGGCTGGCGCGCATGGGCGGCAGCCGGCGCCGCGCATCCTCGAAGCGGGACCGTTGCGTCGGGTTCGCATCGCTGTCGGGGGCGTCCGCGCAGGCCAGGTGGCTCATGATGAGCCGCCACGCCACGGCATCGTGCTCGCTCGCCCGATCCGCGACGGCCGCGACTTCGGCGGGAGACAGACCGAAGCGGCTCATGCCGGTATCGACCTGCAACAGCCCCGGCAACCGGCATGCCCGCGTCCGGGCCAGCGCGGCCCAGCGCGCGAGCTGGCCCGGCGTATTGAGGACCGGCACCAGCCCGTGCTCCAGGCACTCGGCTTCGGCCCCGCGGGGGGCTCCGTGCAGGATCCACACGGCGGCCCCCCGGGGAACGTGCCGCCGGAGCGCGATCCCTTCGTCGAGATGGGCCACGAAGAAGGTTCGGCAGCCGGCCGCGGACAGGACGGGGGCAACGCGCGCGGCGCCCAGGCCATACGCGTCCGCCTTCAGCACCGCGGCACATTCCGCCCCGGCGAGGCGGCCTGACAGGATCCGGTAATTGGCCGCGATGGCGTCGAGATCGACCGTCAGAATCGCCCCCGCGTACGGACGCCCGCCATCGTCGAACGCGTCCACCCTATCCGCCTCCCGATCACACACGCGCGCGTCCACCGGTCTCAGGCCGCGTAACGGCCGACGGCGAGGTCTTCGTGGGCGATGTCGGGCGCCCGGGCGGACATCAGGTCCGCAAGGAGCCGGCCTGACCCGCAGGCCATGGTCCAGCCAAGGGTGCCGTGGCCGGTATTCGTATACAGGTTGTCATACCGCGTCGCCCCGACGATGGGCGTCCCGTCCGGCGTCATCGGGCGCAGGCCCGTCCAGAACGTCGCCCGGCTGAGGTCGCCCCCGGCCGGAAACAGGTCGTGGACGCATCGCTCCAGGGTCGCGCGGCGGGGCGGGCGCAGGGCCTGGCTGAAGCCGGCGAGCTCGGCGGTGCCGCCGACCCGTATGCGGTCGCCGAGCCGGGTCAAGCCGACCTTGAACGTCTCGTCCATCACGGTGGAGACCGGAGCCGCCTCCGGATCCGTGACGGGCAGGGTCAGGGAGTAGCCCTTGACCGGGTAGATCGGCAGGTTCAGCCCGAGCGGCCGCAGGAGCGCCGGGGTGAAGCTGCCCATCGCCGCCACGTAGGCGTCGGCGCGCAGCACCTCGGACCCGCAGGCGACGCCGGTCACGCGACCGCCCGAGGCCTGGAGCCCCGTCACGGTCATGGTGTAGCGGAACGACACGCCGAGCCCCTCGCAGATGGCGGCGAGCCTCTGGGTGAACAGGTGGGCATCCCCGGTCTCGTCACCGGTGAGACGCAGGCCGCCCGCGATCTTGTCCTTCACGCGGTCCAGCGCCGGCTCGGCGGCGACGCAGCCCGCCGGGTCCAGGACCTGATAGGCCACGCCGTAGGCGTCCAGGACCTTCGTGTCGTCGCCCACGTGGTCGAGCTGCTTGCGCGTGCGGAACAGCTGCAGCGTGCCCTGTTCGCGGTGGTCGTAGGCGATGCCGGTCTCGTCGCGCAGGTCGCGCAGGACGTCGCGGCTGTATTCCGCGAGCCGCACCATCCGGCCCTTGTTGCGGGCGTAGGCCTCCTCCGTGCAGTTCGCCAGCATGCGGGCGAGCCAACCGTAGAGACGGGGCTCGACGGACGGCCACAGGACCAGGGGGCGGTGGCGCATCATCAGCCACTTCATCGCCTTGACCGGGATACCCGGCGCGGCCCAGGGGGCGGAATATCCGGGGGAGACCTGGCCGGCATTGGCGAAGCTGGTCTCCAGGCCGGAGGCGGGCTGCCGGTCGATCACCGTGACCTCATGGCCGGCCTTCGCCAGATAATAGGCAGAGGACACGCCGACCACGCCACTTCCCAGAACCAAGACCCGCATGATCGCTCTCCTCGGCACCGAAAATCCGCATTCGGCGCTCAGCCGCCGCCCGGAACGCCGCGATCGCGGAATCCTCAGAGAGGTCTGCGGGAAACGCGTCGCCCGGTCGCCGGCCGAGGTGTATCGAACAACGAAAGCCGCGCACGATGCTGCGAACATGTTGCAGGTTCTGCCAAACCGATGCCATGCAACGACAGGAACTGCCACGGAACGACAGATCGTTGCGCGATGCCACAGGATGAAATCGACACCGCCATCCTCCACGCCCTGCGCGCGGATGCCCGGATGCCCAACGCGGCCCTGGCCAAGCGCGTCGGCCTGTCCGCTTCCGCCTGCCTGCGCAGGCTGCGGATGCTGGAGCGGGACGGGACGATCCGAGGCTACACCGTGCTGCTCGACGCGTCGGCGGCATCGGGCCTCGTGGTGATGACCCAGATCGAGCTGGAGCGGCAGACGGAGGATTACTTGAACCGATTCGAGGCCGCCGTCCGCCGCTGCCCGGACATCCAGGACTGCTACCTCATGACGGGCAGCTCGGATTACCTGCTGAAAATCCGGGTGGCCGATGCCGGGGAATACGAGCGGCTTCACCGATCCGTGCTGTCGAAGCTGCCCGGCGTATCCCGGATCCAATCCAGCTTCACGATCCGGAGTGTCGTCGGCCGCTGACCTGCGATCACCCGATATCCGGCCAGCATGACGGGCAATCCGCGGCCGAACGGCCATCACCGGATCCAGCGCAGGCGGCCTGCCCCCGATCGCGGCGGCCGGCTGACACGCCATCGCATCGCGGGACGGGACATCCGTCGCCCGCGCCGAGGCCTGCGGGACGGCGGCGATCGATAGGTTGGGTCCACCTACCCCGGCGGAACGCCCACGAGATCCGCCGGGCGATGGGCGAATCGCGCTCGATCACGCACAGGCTTCGGCCGGTGCCCCCCAGCCTGAAGTGCGGTCGGATCGCGACGCAGCAGCCGGCCTCCACGATCGCCTGCACGACCTCGAAACCGTGACGATGCGCGTGGATCTTCGGCTCGCAGCCGACGGGGCGGCAGGCCCCGACTACGATCTCCAAATAACCTTTGTCGGGGTTGTCCAACGCGCGGATTTCGATCCGCAGGTCGTGGAGCGTCACGGCCGCCCTGCCGGACGAGGCGGAGGCGGTGTTCGGAGAGATGACCCCGATTACCGTCTCGGCGTGCAGGACGAGGCGTGCAGGCTCGGCGTGCAGGACGAGGCGTGCGCCGGCGGGTGAGGACGGATGCCCCCTCGGCCGCGCTCTTCGACCAGGGTGATGCCCAGCTCGGCTTCGAGGCGGGCGATCTGCTGGGACAAAGCCGCCGGCGAGACGCCCAGCGCTTCGGCCAGCGAGGCCGTGGTCCCGCGCACGGACAGCTGCCGGAGCGTGCGCCGGCGCGTGCGAGCCATTGCCCGCGCCCGGCCGGTGACTGTCTCCACGACGGCGCCGGCCGCCGGAGCCCCCGGCTTCGCGAGCCGGGGGGCACCGGTTCGATTACGGGTAGATCGGGAAGCGAGCGCAGAGTTCCGTGACCTGCCCATGGATCGCGCGGACGAGGGTCTCGTCGGACGGGGCCTTGACGATCTGCGCGATCCAGGTGCCGATCGCGCGAAACTCGTCGCCCCCGAAGCCGCGCGCGGTGCCGGCGTTGCTGGACAGGCGCAGACCCGACGGCGCCTCCGGGGGGCGCTCGTCGAACGGGATCTGGTTTTTGTTCACCGCCAGGCCCGCGTGCTCCAGCGCCTTCGCGGCGATGTCGCCGGTGATACCCTGGTTGACGAGATCGACGAGCATCAGCCCGCAATCCGTGCCGCCGGCGACCAGGCGGACGCCGGCCTCCGCCAGCGTGGCGGCCAGCATCCGGGCGTTATCGAGCACCGCCTGGTTGTAGCCCTTGAATTCCGGCCGGAGGGCCTCGCCGAAGCAGGCCGCCTTGGCGGCCACGATGTGCAGCATCACCGAGCCCTGCACGCCCGGGAAGATGCCGTAGTTGATCTTGTCGCTCAGCGCCTCGTCGTTCCAGAGCACGAGGCCGCCGCGGGCACCGCGGAGCGACTTGTAGGTGGTCGAGGTCACCACATGCGCGTGCGGCAACGGATCGGGATAGATCCCCGAGGCCACCAGCCCGGCGAAGTGGGCCATGTCGACGACCAGGTAGGCGCCGACCTCGTCGGCGATCGCGCGCAGTCCGGCGAAGTCCAGGACCCGGGCGTAGGCAGACCCGCCCGCGATGATCATCTTGGGCTTGTGCTGGCGGGCGAGGCCGCGAAGCTCGTCCAGATCGACGAGTTCGGTGTCGCGGTTAACGCCGTACCGGACGATGTTGTAGTCCCGCCCGGTCAGAGTGGCGGGATGTCCGTGGCTGATATGGCCGCCCGCGGCGGTGTTCATCGACAGGATGGTGTCGCCAAGCTTCAGCAAACCAAGGAAGACGCCGCCATTCGCGTTCGATCCGGAATGCGACTGCACGTTCGCGAAGCGCGCGCCGAAGAGTTTCTTGACCCGCCGAAGGGCCAGATCTTCCACCGCGTCGGCGAATTCTGCGCCGCCGTAATACCGCGCGAATGCGAAGCCCTCGACGGTCTTGTTGGTGAGGGCCGAGCCCTGCGCCTCGAGGACGAGGCGGGACACGATGTTCTCGGACGCGATCAACTCGATCCCGTTCTGCTGGCGTCGCAGCTCCCCGCGGATGGATGCCGCCAGTTCGGGATCGGCGTCGAGCCCCTCCGTGAAGTAGCCCTTGTGGAGGTATGTCATGTCGAAAGGCCCGGGCCGCAGAGAAGGAGGGAGACGCGGGTCGGCAGCCGTCGGGGCGCCGCGTGGGCGTGCCGCCGACCGCCCGTCCGCGATCCGTGATCGCCCTTTGGATGCGGTTTTTGCCGAGGGTCCGCAAACGACATATCGTGGCTGCGAGACCAAGCTCACCTAGGCCTTCGATGCCCCTTTCGCCGCCACGGCCGTCCCTCCCCTCGCTGAAGGCGCTCCGTGCCTTCGAGGCGGCCGCCCGCCACGAGGGCTTCGTCGGCGCGGCCGACGAACTCTGCGTCACCGCGGCCGCGATCGCGCAGCAGGTTCGCGCGCTGGAGGATTGGGTCGGCAGGCCGCTGTTTCACAGGAAGGCCCGGGGCCTTCAGCTCACGAGCGAAGCCCGGGCGATGCTGCCGCGCCTTGTCGAGGCGTTCGATGCCCTGGCCGGCGCGGCCCACGGCCTCCGTCGGCACGCCGACCGGCGGGAGATACAGATCGCGGCCCTCCCCTGCGTGGCGCAGCTCTGGCTCTCGCCGCGCCTCGGGGCGATGCGCAAGGCGTTCCCGAACCTCGAATTCTCGGTGGTCGCGCTGGAGAACCCGCCGGACTTCACCCGGGAGCTGTTCGACCTCGGCCTGTTCTTCGTGGACGGAAGCCTGCCCAATTGCACCGCCCACACGCTCGTGGAGGACCGGCTGTTTCCGGTCTGCTCGCCCCAACTCCTGGCCGGGCGCGGGCACAGCCTGGATCTGGCGGGCCTGGCCGACATGACGCTGCTCCACGACGCGCGATGGCGCAACGACTGGGCGCGATGGCTGCGACATGCCGGCGACAGGCGGGTCGACGCCCGCCGCGGATCGACGTTCTCGCTCTACAGCATGGCCGTGGAGGCGGCGATCGAGGAGGCCGGACTGCTGATCGGCCACAGCAGCCTCCTGCAGGCCCCATTGGGGGACGGGCGCCTGCTGGCACCGATCGATGATGGGGCCGCCCTGCTCGGTCCCCCACTCTCGCTGATCCTGCCCGAAGGGCGGGGGCTCGAGGAGGGAACGGAAGCCGTGGTCGCGTGGCTGCGCGAGACGGCGTCGCCCCCCCGCAGCACGGTAGGCGACCGGGCAGGCTGATCGCCTCAACGGCCGCTGCGCGCGTCGCGGATCGCGACACCCGTCACGCTGAACGTGCCACCCCTGTACCGGCCCGGCGGAGGTATGCGCGCGCCTCCTCCGGGGGGACCATGCTGCCGCCGGTAGCCCAGATGATATGCGTGGCCGCCTCCAAGCGGTCGCGGTCGAGGTTCAGGCGGGCGCGGTAGGCGTCGTCGGCCACGATGCGGGCGGGGCCGGGTGCGCCCGCGACCGCGGAGGGTTCCAACATGAGGCCTTCGCTGGCCTCGAGCAGAGCCAGGAGGTCGAGCAATTCTTGGTCGGCCACCGTGAAATAGCCATCCACCAGACGCTGCATCGCCCGGCCGACGAAGCCCGACGGCCGCCCGACCGCCAGGCCGTCCGCGACGGTCGCGTTGGAGATGCCGAAATCCTGAACCGCGATCTGCTCGTGCAGACCGGTATAGACGCCGAGCAGCATGCAGGGCGAGGGCGTGGGCTCGGCAAACAGGCACCGGACCGCATCCCCGAACACCAGCTTGAGCCCGAACCCGACCCCGCCCGGGCCACCGCCGACCCCGCAGGGCAGGTGGACGAAGAGCGGGTGCTGCGCATCGACCGGCACGCCGAGGGCGGCGAGCTGCGGCTTCAGCCGCAGGCCGGCGACCGCGTAGCCAAGGAACAGATCCTTCGAGTGCTCGTCGTCGACGAAATGGCAGTTCGGATCGGCGTCGGCCTCGGCACGCCCCTGGGCCACCGCGGCCCCGTAATCGCCGGCATGCTCGACCACCGTGACCCCGGAGGCGCGCAGGCGGTCCTTCTTCCACTGCCGTGCATCCGCCGACATGTGGACCGTGGTTCGGAACCCGATCTTGGCGCTCATGATGCCGATCGACAGGCCGAGATTGCCGGTGGAGCCGACCGCGACGCTGTAATCTGCGAAGAAGGCGCGCGCGCTTGCCCCGCCGAGCGCCGTGTAGTCGTCGCCGGTCGTGATCAGCCCGGCTCCGAGGGCCAAGGTCTCGGCCCGCTTCAGCACCTCGTAGAGGCCGCCGCGCGCCTTGATCGAACCCGAGACCGGCAGGTGGCTGTCCTTCTTCAGCAGAAGCCGGCCGCCGCCCTCGTAGCCGTAGCGCCGACGGAGGGCGTCCGCGAAGGCGGGTACAGCGACGAGGTCCGACTCGATGATCCCCCCGGTGGCGGCGAGATCCGGGAAGAACCGGACGAGCAGCGGAGCGAAGCGCGCCAACCGCGCGCTCGCATCCTCGACGTCCGACAGGGTGAGCCCGGCATCGGCGAGCCCGGTCGCCGCCGGCGCGATGCCGGGGTTGAACCACGCGGTCTCCCGGCCCGCGATCAAGTCGCCGATCAGGGGATGAGTGGAGAGCCACACATCGAGCGGCCGTCCATGGATCGAAGGGGCTTGCCGGGTCATCGGGAGGGTCCTGGCTGGTCGACGCTCCGGCCCGGCGATCGCCGGGCGCCGGGTCGCAGACGGCGGGTCAGACCGTGTCATAAACCGGGACGCCGAGCGCGCGCAGCTCCCGGAGGATCGCCGCGCGGGTGCTGGCAAGCGCCCGGCTGACGCTCAGTCGATTCTCAGGGCGTTCGTGCGAGCGATCGAACGGATCTTCCTCTGGAGCTCGGGACCGGCGAGCCCCTCACCGTCCCATCCGCCCGCTCGCAGCCCTGCATTTAGTATCGCGAGAACATCTGCTGTATCTGCTTGGCATCGCTCGTTTTCGTGAGCGCCAGCATCAGAAGGACCCGGGCCTTCTGCGGGTTCAGGGTGTCCGACGTCACGGTGCCGAGGGCGTCGTCGTCGTGTTCGCCATTGCGTTCGACCAAGCCGCCGTTGACGCGGGACGAACGCACGACGACCACTCCCTTGCCCACCCCGGCCGCGACCGCCGGCTGGACGGCCTTGGGGATGCTGCCGTTACCGGTTCCGGCATAGACGATGCCCTTGGCACCGTCTCCGATGGCCGCGTTCAGGAGGGCGGGGCCGACATCGACGTAGGAATAGACGATCGCCACACGCGGCAACGCGCGCAGCGTGGAGACGTCGAACTCCGTCGCGGCGGTTTGCGGTCGCGTCGTCGTCCGGTAGAAATGCGGCTTGTGCCCCTGCATGATGCCCAAGGCACCGATATCGGGCGCCTTGAACGCGTCCAACCCGGTGGTGTTCGTCTTCGTCACATCGCGGGCGGCATAGATCCCGTCGTTGAGCGTGACCAGCACGCCGGCCCCCCTGGCGGCGGGGTCCGCGGCGATGGCCACGGCGTTGGCCAGGTTCGCCGGTCCGTCGGCGCTGACGGCCCTCGATCCCCGCATGGACCCGACCACCACGACCGGCTTATCGCTCTTGACGACGAGGTCGAGGAAATACGCAGTCTCCTCCAGCGTGTCGGTTCCGTGCGTGACCACGACGCCGTCCGCGGCGCCGGAGGCCAGGACCTCGTCGATCCGACGGGCCAGGCGCAGCCAGACCTCGGCGGTGATGTCCGGGCTGGAGACCTGCGCGATTTGCTCGGCGCTGACGTCCGCGGCGGCATCCAGCCCTGGGACCGCGGCGACCAGCGCAGAGCCCGACAGGACGGAATCCTTGCCGGTCGTCTGCGCGATGGTCCCACCGGTCGCCAGGACCAGGACCCTTGGCTTCGCTTGCGGTCCGGCCGCGGAGGCGGGCGCGCCGCCGAGGGTCATGACCGCCGATAGGGTGGCGACGGTCGCGCCGATACGTCCGAGCATGTCTGATTCTGTCTTTCGACGCGGCCGGACCACGAGCCGGCGGGTGGATGTTCCAGGGAGCTACGATCGGGGGGACGCAGCTGCAGGCGCCGTCGGACCCGGTCGTGCGTTCATCAGTGCCGCGTGACGATGCTCGCTGGGAGCCATCCCGTAGCGTGCCTTGAAGCGGCGGGCGACGTGGGCTTGGTTGGCGAAGCCGCAGCCATAGGCCAGGGCGCCGATGGACAGGTGCGTGCAACCCGGATCGGCTAGGCGGGTGGCGGCCGCCTCCAGGCGTTTTTGCCAGATCCAATCCGAGATGTGCTGGCCGCGCTCGTGGAACAGCTCCTGCAGCCGCCGCAGCGAGACGCCGACGGCTGCCGCAAGCATGGGCGGATCGAGGGTCGGGTCGCCGAGGTTGGCCTCGATGAACGCCTTGGCGCGCTGGATCACGAGCGTCCCGTGCAGCGGTCGCGGCACCTCCTGTGCGAGGCGCTCGGCGAGGCAGGCGACGATGAGATCGATCCCGACCCCGACCATGCGCTCGGCGCTGTGAGCCGGCAGCCGATCGCCCTGATGCAGCAGGTTGGTCAGGAACGAGCGGGCCAGGGTCGTGACCGGCCGGTCGCCGTCGACGGTCAGGCCGGCGAAGATCCGGGCTGGGCCGAGCACGCTCTCCAATCTCTGCCGGGGGATCGCGATGGCCAACACTTCGCTGTGGCCGCTATGCTCGATCGTCCAGGGCGTGTTCGTATCACGGACCGCGAAGTCGCCGGCCCTGTCCGTGCTCGAGCGATCGTTCTGATCCGAGCGCACGGTACCGGACAGGACCATGCTGACGAAGAGATGATCGGTCCGATGATTCTCGTGCCGGAGCGTTCGCGGTGTCGTCGATGCTCTGAGATTGCGCAACGAAAACATGCTGAAGTCCAAGCCGCCGAAACTTGCCCCGTCGATCGTCGCGTCGAACGTCTCGTCACCGAGGCATGATTGTTCCATCGGGACGATACGGTCTTCGCAGACATCCCGCCAATGGCGAAACCGATCTTTCGGCGGCAGCCCGTCTGTCGAGAAGATGGTCTGCATCGCGCTGAACTCTATGCGGATCGGGAGTCGTCGTGCCGCATCGGAACGAGCGCGCTCGGCGCGCGGTCAGAACTCGATCGCGTCGCTGGGGTGCGCGACGCGCTCCTTCAGGGCGTCCGACATCGGGAAGGTCAGGTTCTCGCCGCGGGGTGGGATCGGGCTCTCGAACCACTTGGCGTAGAGCGTGGCGAAGGCTCCCGAAGCCATCATGCCCTTCAGGACGCCGTCCGCGAGCGCCTTGAACTCAGGATCCTCCCTGCGCAGCATCAGGCCGTAGGCCACCAGGTCGTAGGTCTCCGGGAGGAAGGTGAGGGCGGCCGGATCGGGCGCGCGGGACTTCAGGCTGGCGAGCAGGATGTCGTCCTCCATGAAGGCGGCGGCCCGCCCGCTTTGGAGCACCAGCATCGACTCGCCGTGATCCTTGGCCTGGATGACGGTGAAGGTGCCGCCCTTGGCCTTGATGCCGAACGCGAAGCCCACCGCGTTCGACCCCTGCGTGACCACCACGGTCTTGCCGTCGAGGCCCTTCACGTCGTGGATGCCCGACGAGACCTTGGTCAGCCACCGGGCCGAGGACACGAAGGTCGCGACCGTGAAGGCGACCTGCTTGAGCCGGGCGGCGCTGCTGGACGTGCCGCCGCATTCGATGTCGATGGTCCCGTTCTGCATGAGCGGGATGCGGTTGGCGGAATCCACCGGCTGGAGCTTGACCGCGAGGTTGTCGAGCTTGAGATCGGTCTTGATCTCGTCCACGACCTGCGCGCACAGATCCATCGAGAAGCCGACCGGCTTCTGATCGACGTCGAGGTACGAGAACGGGATCGAGGCCTCGCGATAGCCGAGCGTTATGGTCCCCGTGCGCTTGATCTTGTCCAGCGTCGGGCTCTCGGCCGACGCGGCCGTCGCGGCAAGACCGAGCGCGAGCGCGCCTGATAGTCGAACGAACGCTCCGTGCAGGGACATCGGTTTTCTCCTCTCGACGGTTGCGGGTCTTGCGAGGCCTAGCGGCGCGGGCGCCGTCAGCGATACGGGGAGGGGTTCGGGGGCCTATCCGAGCGTGGACAGCACGGCCGTACGGGCCTGCATCGACGGCGCGTTGCGGGCGCGGATGGCCTCGATCAGCCGGTCGATATCCTCAGCGGTGTTGAACATGCCGAGGGAGACGCGGATGCCGTCGCGCTCGGGCGAGACGCGGATGCCGCTCAGGGTGAGGTAGTCCAGCCACTCGCCCGCAGGCAGGGCGATGACGTAGATGTGCGGGGCCCGGTGCCGCCGCTCGCGCGGACCGACCAAGTCGACGCCGAGCTGGTCGAGCTGCTCGATCAGGTAGTCGCCCAGCTCGTAGCAGTGAGCCTGGATCTTCTCGACGCCGATGGAGCCGATGAGGTCGAGGGCCGCCCCGAGCCCCTGGATCGCCGGCAGATTGAAGTTGCCGAGCTCGAACCGGCCGGCCGAGGGAGCCAGCGCCATGTTGTCCGGGCGGGCGATGAAGTCCGAAGGCGGCGCGGCCAGGCTGATCGCCGCCATGTAGGCCGGCTCCAGCTCGGTCAGGCGCGTGTCCCACCACAGCAGGCCGAGCCCCTGGGGCGTGAGCAGACCCTTGTGCGTGCCCGAGCCGACGAAGGTGGCGTGGAGCGCCTTCACGTCGAGCGGGACGACGCCGATGCCCTGCATCACGTCGACCACGAAGTAGAGCCCCTTCTCCTTGCACAGCCGGCCGACGCTCTCGACGTCGAAGCGATGGCCGGCGTGGAAGGTCACCTGCGACATCGAGATGACGCGGGTCTTGTCGTCGATGTGCGGCCGGAAGCTCTCGGCATCGACGACCTCGGTCATCGGGATGAACGCGACCTCGACGCCCTTCTTCTTCAGGTTGAGGAACGCGTAGGCGTTGTTGGGGTGGTCGCCATCGATCATCAAGACCTTGTCGCCCGGGCGCAGCGGCAGCGCGTTGGCGGCGATGTTCATGCTCTCGGACGTGTTCTTGGTGAAGGCGACCTCCTCGGGCCGCGCCCCAATGAAGTGCGCGAGCTTGGTGCGCGTCTCCTCCAGCCGGTTGAGCCAGACCTGCTTGGGACCAGCGGTCTCATAGCCCTCGCGCAGGAAGCGCTCGTAGGCTTCCTTCACAGGGCGCGCGAGCGGCGTCTGGAAGCCCGCGTCGAGGTAGACGATCGACTCGGCGGCCGGAAACGCCTTCCGCACTGCGGCGACGTCGTAATGCTGGGACATATCTACACTCCTGCATGAGGTCGATGAAGGTCGGCTGGCGGCGTCGGAGGCGGCCTGGTCCAACCCGCGGGCTTTCATCGGCGCGGGCCCGAGGTTAGAACTGGGATGATCCAGGCGCGCGAACGGCTGATCGTTCTCGCTTCGGTCCCCGGGTCGAATCGACGGATGCGCGCCCAAGCGGTCGATGACAGCGTCCGCGGTCAAAGAATGACGTGGGATGACAACTGGCCAGATCCCGCAACGAGATCAGCCTCCATGTCCGCAATCCCTAATCTCACCTCCCGGGATCTGAAAAGTCTTTCTTTCGACTATCTTTGTCGATGTATCGATTTATGAGACTCTGATCGGAATTCGAGACATGTGATCGTGCAAGCGGTTCCTGTAACGGGACCGGCCCGAAGTTTTCGCGGTGCCGCAGACAAGTGGTTGCCGGTTGTGCACCTGCGAATTAATTCACCCCGCGCTGTCTACCGGCTAAGCAGATGGCTCGATCGGGAACCCGGTGCCACGAGCAGGTCGTCTCAAAATCCGGACAGACTTTTCCGTTACCATTCAATAGCTTGATCAAGCTGTGGTGCGAAAGGCTGTCCGACGGGATCACTGGGCGTGAGACAAAAAATATCATTTTTTGAGACCGGATTGACGGCACAATAGCTCGTTCGTCATAACTGTTCCGAAGCCCGGCCTCGTTCCTCCGCAGTACATCGTGGCGTGTTTCGGCCGCGGGCCCCTGGTGTTATTTTCGGCATGGGATCGAACACTAGTCCAAAAATTAACGACGAGTTGGCATCTCGACGATTACTGTATAACTTCGGAGATGCGAATGTACGCCCGTATCCATCTCGTCACGCTGTCGCTCGCGATGGCACTTGGTCTTCTCACGACGTCCGCATCTGCGGAAAGCCCGACCCTTGCCAAGATCAAGCGGACCGGAACGGTGACGCTGGGCTATCGCGAGTCTTCGATCCCGTTCTCGTATCTGGGCGCGGATCAGAAGCCGATCGGGTTCTCGCTCGACCTGTGTTCGCAAGTCGTCGACAAGATCAAGGAGGACATCAAGCTCGATAAGCTCGCCGTCACCCTGCAGTCGGTGAATTCCTCCAACCGCATCCCGCTCATCCAGAACGGCACCGTCGACATCGAATGCGGCGGCACTTCCAGCAGCGCGGCACGGCTCAAGCAGGTCGCGTTCACGGTCGCAACCTTCGTCAGTTCGGCGCGCTGGATGACGAAGGCGTCGTCCGGCATCCAGGACGTGAAGGCGCTCGACGGCAAGACCGTCGTAGTCACGCAGGGCTCGAACGCCGTCGGCTTCGCGCAGGGGATCAAGGCCAAGGGCGCGACCTTCGCGATCGTCCAGGCCAAGGACCACGCGGAATCGATGCTGATGCTCCAGAGCGGACGCGCGGCAGCATTCATGGAGGACGACATCCTGCTCGCCAGCCTGCGGGCCCGCGCCCCGGACCCGGCGGCCTTCGCGTTCCTGCCCGAGACCTACGAGAAGGTCCCCTACGGCCTGATGCTTCCGAAGGACGATCCGGAGTTCAAGGTCCTCGCGGACGGCGTGCTCAAGGGCCTGATGGCCTCTGGTGCCTTCACCAAGCTCTACGCGAAATGGTTCGAGAGCCCGATCCCCCCGAACGGCGAGAACCTCAGCTTCCCGATGAGCGACGCCTTGAAGGAGCGTGTCGCCCATCCGAGCGACGCCCTCGACTTCTGATCGTCCTCGCCCGCCGCGCACCGTCACGAAGGCGACGCCGATGTTCTCCGTGCTCTTCGAGGAGGCCCCCGACGGCCAGCGTTACATCGACTGGCTGATCTCGGGCCTCCAATGGACCGTAGCGCTCGCCTTCTTCGGGTGGTGCATCGCCTTCGTGATCGGGGTCGCGGTCGGCGCGGGCCGCACCTCGCCGAGCCGGGCCATCGCGATTCCGTGCCGGTTCTACACGGAGTTCTTCCGCAACATCCCGGTGCTGATCCAGATGTTCCTCTGGTACTTCGTGGTGCCGGAATTCCTACCCTTCGGCCTCGGCGATGCCATCAAGCAGATGCCGCCGCCCTGGGGAGCCTTCTGGCCGGCCCTGATCTGCCTCAGCCTCTACACCTCGGCCCGCGTCTCGGAGCAGGTCCGGGCCGGGATCGAGGCGCTGCCCAAGGGACAGCGCGAGGCCGCCAACGCGCTCTCGCTCTCGACGTGGAAGACCTACCGCTACGTGCTGATCCCGCAGGCGCTCCGGCTGATCGTGCCGAGCCTGACCTCGGAGGTCATGGGCATCTACAAGAACACCTCGGTGGCGCTGACCATCGGCCTGATCGAACTCACGGCTCAGGCACGGCAGATCAGCGAGGCGACGTTCCAGACCTTCGGGGCCTTCGCCAGCGCGACCCTGATCTACCTCGCCCTCGCCCTGGTCACGTTCCTGATCATGACCGCCGTCGAACACGCGGTCCGCATCCCCGGCCAGGAACCGGCGACCGGCCGGAAGCGGCCGCGCAAGCTCGCTCTGGCCCAGGAGCCGAAGCCGTGAACAGTCTCGACTTCTCCATCGTCGGGCAGTCGCTGCCCTACCTGCTGCACGGGCTCGCCTTCTCGCTCCAGCTCACGGTCTTCGCCTTCCTCACCGGCCTGGGGCTCGGCATCGTACTGGCGCTCGTGCGGCACCTGAAGGTGCCGGTGCTGGCGCAGCTCGTGGTCGGCTACATCACGCTGATCCGCTCGATCCCGCTCATCCTCGTCCTGTTCTGGTTCTTCTTCCTGGTGCCGATCCTGCTGACGCCGTTCTCGGTGGACGGGCGGCCGATCCCGGTCGGCGCGGGCCCGACGGCCTTCGTCACCTTCAGCCTGTTCGAGGCGGCCTACTACGCCGAAATCATCCGCACGGGCCTGCGGTCGCTCAGCAAGGGCCAGTTCGAGGCGGCGGCGGCCCTCTCGCTCTCGACCTTCAAGACCTACCGCTACGTGATCATCCCACAGGTGATCCGCGTGGTGAGCCCGATCCTGCTCACGCAGACCATCATCCTCTTCCAGGATACCTCCCTGGTCTACGTCCTGTCGGTGGTCGATCTCACGGGAGCCGCGGTCAAGATCGCCCAGCTGAACGGAAGGCTCGTCGAGATGTATCTCGTCGTCGCCCTCGTCTACCTCGCGATCTGCTCCACCGCCTCGCAGGCCGTGGCCATACTCAGGGAGCGCCAGATGCGCACCCTGCGGACGCGATAGGGAGACCGCCCATGCCCCCGGTGCGACGCCCCGGCGTGACCGTCTCTCCCGACGTTCCCGCCCCCATCGGACGGATGCTCGCGATCGTCGAGCTGGTCGCCGTGACCGGGACGATCTCGGTGGCGCAGGTCGTGGAGACGCTCGGCATCCCGCGGCCGACGGCCCACCGGATGGTCGCGATGCTGGAGGCCGTCGGCTACCTCCAGAAGCTGCCGGGGCGCACGGGCTACGGCCCGGCCCCGAAGCTGGTCTCGCTCGCCTCCGACATCATGGCGTCGACGGTCGTCTACTCGGCCCTCAACACCACGCTCACCGAACTCGCCGCGCGCATCGGCGAGACGTGCAGCCTGGCGATGCTGTCGGGCGGCGACGTCGAATATATCGCCAGCGCGTTCGGCGGCTCGCCGCTGACGCTGCAATTCCAGGCCGGGCAGAAGACGCCGATCCACTGTACGTCGAGCGGCCGGATCTTCCTCGCCAACCTGTCCGACGAACGGCTGGAGACCTTCCTGGCTTCCGGCCCCTGGCAGCCGGTCACGCCTCAGACCCTCACCGACCCGCGCAGGTTGCGCGAGGAGCTGAAGGTCATCCGTGAGCAGGGCTACGCCCTCAACGATTCCGAGTTCATCGTCGGCGTGGTCGGGGCGGCGGTGCCCGTCCGCAACACGGAGGACCGCGTCCTTGCGGCCCTGACCGTCTCGGCCCCGAAGAGCCGCGTGCCGCTGGACAAGCTGAAGACCTTCATTCCCGCGATGAAGAGCGCGGCCGCGCGCATCGCCCGATCCCTGTGAGGAGACCGACCATGGCCGCGACCCAATCGACCGCGGGGACGTCCGCCGGCGCCGAGGCGGTGACGATGATCGACGTGAACAAATGGTACGGGTCGTATCAGGCGCTCACCGACGTCCGGCTCAACGTCGCCCCCGGGGAGAAGATCGTCGTCTGCGGTCCGTCCGGTTCGGGCAAGTCGACCCTCATCCGGTGCATCAACCGCATCGAGAAGCATGATGGCGGCCGGATCATCGTCAACGGGACCGAGCTGACCGCCGAGACCCGCAACATCGACCACGTCCGCCGCGACGTCGGCATGGTGTTTCAGAGCTTCAACCTGTTCCCGCATCTCAGCGTGCTCGACAATTGCACGCTGGCCCCGATCAAGTCCCTCGGCATGGGCGCGCGGGAGGCGCAGGAGCTGGCGATGCACTTCCTCCAGAAGGTGCGCATCGCCGATCAGGCGAAGAAGTACCCCGGGATGCTCTCGGGCGGCCAGCAACAGCGCGTCGCGATCGCGCGGGCGCTGTGCATGAAGCCGAAGGTGATGCTGTTCGACGAGCCCACCTCCGCGCTCGATCCGGAGATGGTCAACGAGGTGCTCGACACCATGGTGGCGCTGGCGCTCGAGGGCATGACCATGATCTGCGTCACGCACGAGATGGGCTTCGCCCGAAAGGTCGCCGACCGGGTCGTGTTCATGGACCGGGGGCAGATCGTCGAGGTGGCCTCCCCCGAAGCGTTCTTCCAGTCGCCCAAGACCGAGCGCGCCCGCGAGTTCCTTGCGCAGATCATTCACTGACCCGGGCGGGACCACCCGTGAAGACGCACGCCGCGTCCCCGACGGATCGAGCCAAGCACCGCCGCGGGCGGCGAGCCCCCATCGGCACCAGCGAACGGATGGACAGCGTGAGCACCGAGACAGCGCAGGCCAACCTCCCGCCAATGACCCCCGTGGAGGATTCGACGACGGCCGAAGACCTGGCGCTCGCCACGGTTCGCACGGTCCCGATGGACGGCGTGCGAACCCGCCGGGAGCACGACCTTCTCGGCGACGACGAGGTGCCGGCCGACGCCCTCTGGGGCATCCACACCAAGCGGGCGGTGACGAACTTCCCGATCACCGGCGTCCCGGTCGGCCATTTCCCCGAATTCGTCCGCAGCCTCGCCCTGGTCAAGCAGGCCGCCGCCCGGGCCAACAGGCGCCTCGGCTATCTCGATCCCGCCAAGGCCGACGCCATCGATCGCGCCTGCACCCTCGTGGCGACCGAGCCTGGCTATGCCGAATCGTTCGTTGTCGACGCCATCCAAGGCGGTGCCGGCACCTCGACCAACATGAACGCCAACGAGGTCATCGCGAACGTCGCGCTGGGCCTGATGGGGCGGAAGCCGGGATCCTACGAGGTCCTGCACCCCAACGACGACGTCAACATGGCGCAGTCGACCAACGACGCCTACCCGACGGCGCTGCGGCTCGCGGTGATCCTCGCGACGCAGCCGCTGATCCGGGCGCTCGACGACCTCGCCTACGCCTTCAAAGGCAAGGCGGTGGAGTTCGCCGACGTGCTCAAGATGGGCCGGACGCAGCTCATGGATGCCGTGCCGATGACGCTCGGCCAGGAGTTCGACGGCTTCCACGCAACCATCAAGGAAGACGTGGCCCGCCTCGGCGAGGCGGTGGCCCTGTTCCGCGAGGTCAACCTCGGCGCGACCGCGATCGGGACCGGAATCAACGCCGATCCGCGCTACGCGGCGCTCGCCGTGGAGGAGCTGTCGCGCGTCTCCGGGCAACCGATGGTGCTGGCCTCGAACCTCATCGAGGCGACCTCGGACCTCGGCGCCTTCGTGCTGTTCTCTGGCGTGCTCAAGCGCGTAGCGGTGAAGCTCTCCAAGATCTGCAACGATCTCCGCCTGCTCTCGTCGGGGCCCCGCACCGGCTTCGGCGAAATCCGGCTGCCGGCGGTGCAGGCGGGCTCCTCGATCATGCCCGGCAAGGTCAACCCGGTGATTCCGGAGGTAGTCAACCAAGTCGCCTACATGGTGATCGGCCAGGACCTGACCGTGACGCTGTGCGCCGAGGGCGGCCAGCTCCAGCTCAACGCCTTCGAGCCGACCATCGGCTACTGTGTCCTGTCCTCCCTGCGGATGCTGACGGCCGCCATCGACACGCTGACCAAGCGCTGCATCGACGGCATCGAGGCGGACCGGGAGCGCTGCCGCACCCTCGTCCAGGGCTCCATCGGCCTCGTGACGGCGCTCGTGCCGACCCTCGGCTACGAGGCGAGCTCTCGGGTGGCGCAGCGCGCGCTCAAGGAAAACCGCCCGGTGGCCGACCTCGTACTGGAGGAAGGCCTGCTGACGCGGGCGCAGCTCGACCAGCTCCTCGAACTCGAAGCCATGACCCATCCGACCCGGCGGCAGAAGAAGGGCAGCGTGACGTCCTGATGTCCGGATTGCGAGACAACAGATCCTGCTATGCACCCCATGCTTCGACGCGGACGTGCAGCAATGATCGATCGTGTCTCGAAATTTGAAACAACAAGTCGGGCATTCGCTGAAGTGGTGGAGAGGTATTTATTATCGTTTCATCACTATGATCTGCGTGTGAACGACGATCCCGAGCCGCAGCCATGAAACTTCTCGCCCGCCTTTCGATCAATGGCCTCCTGGTGCTGGCCGTCGTGGTCGCCGTCACGGCCCTGAACCTCGCGGCCCTGTCGCGCTTCCGGAGCGACGATGGGGAAGTCACCCGCGCGCTCGCGCTGCTCGGCGCCGCCCAGGATTTCGGCTCGGCCGTGACCGATCAGGCCGCGACCCTCGACGCGTACTCGGTTTCGGCCGACGCCAAGCTGAAGGACCGCTACACCGGCACGGGCGCGGTTCGGGTCGATGCCGCGCTGCACACCCTCGGCGAGCGGAGCGGCGACCTGATCGCGCCGGGCTTCCAGGCCGAGCTGCAGGCGGCGCTGAAGGATTGGCGGAGCGCGGCCGAGGTCGACCTAATGGTGATGACCCGGCAGGAGCCGACCCAGGTGGCCTATGCGCGGCTCTCGGCCGCCTCGGAAAAGCTGTCGGCCCGCGTGATGGATGTCATCCGCGACGCTCAAGCGAGAAAGGCCGACGCGGCGACGTCGATGGATTGGACCGCGTGGATCGGGCTGGCCACCTCTGGCGGTGTGGTGTTCCTCACCTCGCTCTGGCTGCTGGGCACGATCCGCGGCCCACTCGCCGGACTGACGGCCGCCATCGGGCGCCTGGAAGCGGGAGACCTGCAGGCCGCCGTGCCGCACCATACGCGGCGCGATGAGATCGGTGCGATCGCCAGGGCGATCGAGACCTTCCGGCATGCGCTGCTCGACGGGAGCGGGCTGCGGCAGGCCCAAGCCTTCGAGGCGGAGGCGCGCCTGGAGCGATCGCGCCAGCAGCAGGCCCGGATCGAGACGTTCCGCGCGGAGGTCGGCGACCTGCTGGCCCGAGTCGACGGCGCTCTCTCTGCGCTGGACGGGACGGCGCGGACGCTGTCCGACACGGCGGCCGATGCCGGACGACGCTCCAGGGCGGTCTCCGAGGCAGCCGGCCAGACATCCGCCAACGTCGTGGCGGTGGTCGCCGCGACCGAGCAGATGGGCGCCTCCATCGGGGAGATCGGGCGTCAGGCCCTGCGGTCGTCCGACCTCGCGCAGGGCGCCGTGTCGAACGTCGAGGGGGCCGTGACCCTGATGGCGGAGCTTTCTGCGGCGTCGGACGACATCGGCACCGCCGTCACGCTGATCTCGGCGATTGCCCACCAGACCAATCTGCTGGCGCTCAACGCGACCATTGAGGCCGCCCGCGCCGGCGAGGCAGGCCGCGGGTTCGCCGTGGTCGCGGGCGAGGTCAAGGACCTCGCGGGACAAACCGCCGAGGCGACCCGGAGGATCGCGGATCAGACCGCCCGCATTCAAGCCTCGACCGGCTCGGCTTCGATCGCCATCGCCGACGTGTCGGCCCGGCTGCGGGACATCGACGCCGTGATCGCCTCCATCGCGGCGGCGGTCGAGGAGCAGGGCGCGGCGAATCAGGAGATCGTCCCCAACGTCGGGCAGGTTGCCGAGGGCGCCGAGGGCGTCACCCACAACATCACCGACGTGGCGCGGGCCGCGGAGGCGACGGGCCGCTCGGCCGGCGATCTCCTGGCATCCCGGGACGCGCTGGAGCACCAGTCCCGCGCCCTCGAGGCGGGGGTGGAACGCTTCCTCCAAGACGTCGCGGCAGCTTGAATGTCGATCGGCATCGATTTTCATGCCGGCCCGCTTCGTGAACCGGAAAAAACGAGGCCGGCCCCACCGCCGTTGATATAGCTCCGGAGCCGGGCTGGCCTGTGAGGTAGGCCATCACTGGAACCGGATATGCCGACAGGGTCTCGAGAAACCCGGTGTCGGGCCGCGGAGAGCGGGTGGTCGGAGTTCAGACGGCAACCGTGCTGCCCTACGGATCAGCATGGCGCCGTGTCCGCTCGAACCTGTCGGCACAGGGCTTATCGAAAAGCGCGCACGGTGGCTGAGCGCCCGACTGTTCTGCCAGCATCGGCTGTTCGCCGATATCGCCGAGCGCGTGACGCCGGAAATATTGTGAACGCGGATTGAAGTCGGGATCCGACGTGTAGCTGCTCATGAAAGCGCCACCGGCAGGCATTTCGCTCTCGGACCGGGCTGGCGTGACGAAGCCGGGCAAGGCAACGAAAATCAGGACTTGTCGGATCCTCCATGGAGGCGCTCATGGTGACGCCGTTGCCGAGGTTGGCCGTGTAGGCCAGCACGTTCGTGCTGAACGTGTCCGAACCGGCTGTGCCGCCGATCAGTTCGAAGTCGTGCGCGTAGAAATCGAAGAACGATGAGGCCCGATTCGGGGGCCCCAACGGGCGCGCCTTGGTGAGCCGCACTGGACCGATACGGGCTTGATCGATCCGACACGCCGCGAGCGCCTGACGGAACGGCACGGAGCGGGCATTTCAGCGGTGGTTTGGCAGGGCCAGACGGCTTCTCCCCGGTGATAACCGGGATGAGATCGCTCCGCTCCTGCCACGGCCTCGGCCCCATCCAAAGGGCGGGCGTCGACCGATCGAGAACCGGGCCGCATTCGGCACACCGCCGGGCTTCTGCTCAAACAGATCGAGAACGGTCGCCGACAACTTCAGGGGTCGATGGCAATTTACGGCGTGCTCATGAAAGCTGCCTGGCGATACTCGCTGGGAGCCATGCTGTGGTACTCCTTGAACCGCCGCGAGAAGTGCGATTGGTTCGCGAAGCCGCAACTATAGGCCAGGGCGCCAATGGACAGATGCGCGCAGCCCGGATCGGCTAGGCGTTTGGCGGCCGTTTCGATGCGGCGCTGCCAGATACAATCCGAGATGTGTTGGCCGCGCTCGTGGAACAGTTCCTGCAACCGGCGCAACGACACGCCGATCGCCGCTGCGATCAGGGGCGGATCGAGGCTCGGATCGCTGAGATTGGCCTCGATGAACGCCCGAGCGCGCTGGACCACGACGGTGCCGTACATCGGTCGCGGCATTTCCTGCGCGAGGCGGTCGGCGAGGCAGGCGACGATGAGATCGATCCCAACTCCGACCATCCGCTCAGCCTTGTGAGCCGACAGCCGATCGCTCTCGCGCAGCAAGTTTGAAAGGAACGAGCGGACCAGGATCGTGACCGGCTGGCGGCCGTCGACAGTCAGGCCGGCGAAAATCCGGGCTGGGCCGAGTGCGGCCTCCAATCGCTGCCGTGGGATCGCGATGGCCAGCACTTCGCTGTGCCCGCTATGCTCGATCGTCCAAGGCGTATTCGTGTCACGGACCGCGAAGTCGCCAGCCCTGTCGGTGCTCGATCGATCATTCTGATCCGAGCGCACAGTTCCGGACAGGACCATGCTGACGAACAGATGATCGGTCCGATGATTTTCGTGCCGGAGCGTTCGCGGCGTCGTCGATGCCTTGAGGTTTCGCAACGAGAACTTGCTGAAATCCAACCCGCCGACACTTGTCCCGTCGATCTGCGCCTCGAAGGACTCGTCACCGAGGCACGATTGTTCCATCGGAACGATACGGTCTTCGCAGACATCTTTCCAACGGCGAAACCGGTCTTTGGGGCGCATCCCGTCTGTCGAGAATATGGTCTGCATTGCGGTTGCCCTATGCACATCGGGCACATTCGTCCTTCCCCGGAACGAATGCGGCGGCGACCGATCAGAAAGCGATTACGTCGCTCAGGTACCCGTGACGGCGCTCGACGCGACACGATCCAACGTCGCGTCGAGGATGAATGACCGGCGGCGCCGCTTTACTGGAGGTAGGATGTCGGATCCGGGTTGTCGGTCGGCTCGGCGTAGGCGCGCTTCAGTTCCGGCGACATCGGGACGTTGTAGGTGATCCCACGCGGAGGCGTCGGCGACAGGAACCACTTGTCGTAGAGGACCGTGATTTCAGGACTGTGGTAGAGATCGGCGGTGGCCCGATCGACCAGCGCCTTGAAGGCCGGATCGCCCTTGCGCAGCATGATCCCGTAGGGCTCCGGTTCGGAAAACGCCTCGGTGCTGATCTGATAGAGCCCCGGATCCTTCGACTGCGCGATCGCGATGCTGAGCTGGACGTCGTCGAGCACGAACGCCGCCGCACGACCGTTCTCCAGGAGCAGGAACCCTTCGGCGACGTCCTTGGCCGACTGGATGTTGAGGCCGAGCTTGCGTTCGGTGTTGGCCTTGTTGAGCATGATCAAGTTGGTCGACCCCGCCACCGCGGAGACCGTCTTGCCCTTCAGGTCGGCGATCGTCTCGATCTTCTGAGCCTTCTTCGAGGCGAAGCGGGCGGCCGACAGGAAGTGCGTGTTGGTGAAGGCCACCTGCTTCAGGCGCTCGACGTTGTTGGTCGTCGCGCTGCATTCCAGATCGATCGTCCCGTTGGTCATCAGCGGGATCCGGGTCGCCGAGATCACCGGCGCCATTTCGACTTTGAGCTGCGGCAGCTTGAGTTCACGCTTCACCGCGTCCGCGATCGTCAGGCAGATATCGACGGCGAAACCGACATAGTTCTGTCTGTCGTCGATGTAGCTGAACGGCGTCGCCGCATCCCGGACACCGAGGACGATCCGGTTGTTGTCCTTGACCTTCTTCAGGGTGCCGTTGAGTTCGTCGGCCGCCGCCGGTGCGACCAGCAGACTGAGTGCAAGCGTGGTCTTGAGCAGGCGCACGGTAACCTCCCTCTAATCTATTGATACATGCGAAGCGTAACGGTGGTGTCGAGCCAGATGCCGTCAGTCGAGCGTTGCGACCACACGGGCGATCGCCGCGCAGCCCGCTTCGATGGTGTCGAGTGAGGCGGCGAACGACACGCGAAGATAGGGACTGAGCCCGTAGGACGTGCCGTCCATCACCGAAACGTTGCCCGCGCTCAGCAGAAACTGCGAAACGTCGAGATCGCTCCCGATCGAGATCCCGTCCGGGGTGCGCCGACCGATCAGGCCGGCCACGTTTGGGTAGGCGTAGAAGGCCCCGGCCGGGCGCCGGCACGCGATGCCCGGGATGGCGTCGAGCAGCGCGACGGTCCGGTCGCGGCGGATCTCGTAGGCCGTCCGGGCTTCCACTACGAAGGCCTGGTCCCCCGACAGCGCCGAAGCTGCCGCCGCCTGGCCGATCGAGGACGGACAGGTGGTGCTCTGCGACAGGAGTCCGGTCATCGTCCGAACGAGCAGGCGCGGACCCGCGGCGTAACCGATCCGCCAGCCGGTCATCGCGTAGGCCTTGGAAACCCCGTTGATGGTCAGCGTCCGGTCCAGCAGGGCCGGGACGGCGCGTCCGAACGACAACGGGCTCATGCCATCGTAGACGAAATGCTCGTAGATCTCGTCGGTCATCACGAGCACGCGCGGATGGCGCGCAAGAACGGCGCCCAGCGCGACCAGCTCCGCGGCGGTATAGACCGCTCCGGACGGGTTGTTGGGCGAATTGAGCACCACCCACTTGGTCCGCGGTGTGATCGCCGCCTCGAGTTGAGCGGGGCTGAGCTTGAACCCGGCCTCTTCGGGGCAGGACACCACCACCGGTACGCCGTCGTGGAGGGTCGCCAGATCCGGGTAGGACACCCAGTACGGAGCCGGCACGATCACCTCGTCGCCCGGGTCCAGCGTCGCTGCGAAGGCGGTCTGGATAAGCTGCTTGGCACCGCAACCGACCACGATGTCGTCCGGGCTGTAGCTCAGGCCGTTCTCACGGATAAGCTTGTCGGCCACGGCCTGCCGCAGGCTCAGGGTGCCGTTTGAGGCGGTGTAGTGCGTCTCCCCGGCACGCATGGCGGCCTGGGCCGCCTCCATGATGGATCCGGGGGTGACGAAATCGGGCTCGCCGACCGTGAGGTCGATGATCTGGCGTCCCTCGGCACGAAGCTGTGTGACCAGGGCCTTGGCGGCGATGCTCGGCGAGGGCCGGATGCTCGCTGGCCGACGGGCGATGAGGGTGGTGCTCATGATGGAACTCGTTCCCCGCGGTACGCTCAGATTGAGATGCCGAAGCTCTCGAGGGTGCCGTGAAGCCACGCTTGGCGGGCGGCCCCGGAGGCGATCTCCGCCATGATCGTTTGCTCATGGCGAAGCTTCGACCGCGCGCCCGTGATGACGGCGGGGAGCTGGTCCGGGGCGAAGGCAATCAGGCCGTCCTCGTCGCCGACGATGACGTCGCCGGGGGCGATCGGTTGACCGCCCACGCTGACCGGGACGTTGAGCAGGGCCGGTCCGGACTTGTAGGGTCCGCGGTGGACGACGCCGCGCGCATAGCAGGGGAAATCACCGGCCGCGAAGGTTGCCACGTCGCGGATGGCGCCATCGACGATGAAGCCGGCGCAGCCCCGGGAGACCGCGTAGGCACGCATCAGGTCGCCGCACAGAGCGTTGTTGAGGTCGCCGCCGCCATCGACCACGAGGACGTGCCCCGGCTGCATCAGCGCGAGCGCGTGATAGAAACCCAGATTGTCACCCGGACGGGACTGCACGGTGAACGCGGTGCCGACGAGTTTTCCGGTACCGTTGTAGCGGTTCAAGCCGACCAAACCTGCTAGGCGGTGCAAGTTGTCGCTGAGCAGGGGCGTGGCTAGATCCTGCAGCGCATCACGATCGGCGGATGCGAGGACGGCGGGTAGCGCGTCCGAATGCTTGAGATGAGAGGGCATCTGGTGATCTCCGTGCCGCAACCATCCCATGTAGCCAACCCGCCGAAAAGCGATTAATAATCGCCCACTATCAATCGAAAAAGCGATCGATCGCGTGGCCACCCTCAAACAGTTCGAAGCCTTGCGCTTGATCGCTCTGCTCGGAAGTTTCGAGCGGGCCGCGGATCGGCTGAACACCACGCAATCGTCGGTGTCGAAGCGCATTCACGAACTGGAAGCATCCCTCGGCACACCACTCTTCGACCGCAGCCAGCGGGGCGCCCGGCTGACGGAGAAAGGCAAGAGTATCCTGGCGATCGGCGAGGAGATGCTGGCCTTGCGCGATCGCGCCGTCGCGGTCGCCACGAGCCGCACGACCCTGATCCGTCATCTGCGCTTCGGGGTCACCGAGCTGACCGCGCTCACGTGGCTGCCGCAGCTCGTGGCCGAACTGCGGGCAACGTATCCGAACATCGTGCTCGAACCGGAAGTCGAGCAGAGCACGACGTTGTTCGACAATCTCAAGAGCGGGGCGCTCGATTTCATCGTGACGCCCGACGTGTTCCGCCAGCCGGGCTTCCGAAGCGTCGCACTCGCCAGTGTCCGGAGCGCCTGGATGTGCAGTCCTGTCCTGTTGCGGGATCGGGGCGTCGTGGAACTGGCCGAGCTGGCGCAGTTCAGCATCCTGACCCAAGGTAACCGCTCCGGATCAGGCGTCGTCTTCGATCAATGGCTACACGCCTGCGGCGTTTCCCTGCCGCACATGATCCAGAGCAACAGCTTTGTCGCCATCGTGGGGCTGACGCTTGCAGAAGTCGGCATCAGCTACCTGCCCGAGCGGTGCTTCGATGGGTTGATCGAGCGCGAAAGATTGCGGGTGGTCGAGACCAACCCGCCCCTACCCCCGATCACCTATGTCGTGACTTTTCGTGAAACCGAATCCTTCAACACGACCGAGTCGATTGCGCGGATCGCCCAATCGACGTGCAATTTTACAAGGCCCATCCAATGGGCCTGATATTCCCCTCAATCCGTCCTGATCATCGGAAGTCTGCCTGCTGAAGCAGGGTTGCACGCATTGAGCTGACGGAATGAGCGAAAAGCCCCTGATCGTCGCGATCTGGGCGACATCAGTCCCCTTGGGAGTGGTCCGCCCTGATGTCTGGATTTTGAGCCGACAGAGGGCGGTAGCGATGGCCCAACGACCCAAGCCCGAGGCGTTCGTGAGCAAGCTGAGTCAGGTCGGCGTGCCAGGGGCCGGACTTGATCAGCACCAGAGGGCGACCGATGACCTCCGGACTTGGTCGCGACCAGCAACCGCTCCGGTTCGCCCCATCGAATCACAGCTGCCGCGCTACAAGAACGCGGTGAATCCTCGTCGCCGGCGATGGGTCGTATCGGTCGGATCCCGCCTCGGAAACCCGCATCTTGGCTCAGCGTCTGGCGAGGGCATGGCATGACGCCAGTATTCCCGCTGCACCTCCAGCACGATGCGGATCCTCTCCTCGGCTGAAACCTGCCGCTGCGCGGGGCGGCGGATGTCGTTAAATCACGGCGTCTGCCAGCTTTCGCGCCGGCCCGGATATCTGTTTCATCGTCACCCCTGGGAGCTACGATGGACCAATCATCCTGCGTCCGCGCATACCCTCGCTGTGTCTCGGAAGGGCTGACGGTGGGCACTCGGCGGTTTGGGCATTCGCCGCGCTCCGAAGCCCTCACGCTTGGAAGCGATGAACCGCCCGCCGATACCTCACGCGAACGCGTCTCCGACCAACCGATGCACGAACCGGAACGCGTCAGATGCGCCGTCGATGGCCCGCTGCTCGCCGCTGGCAGAGAGCTCGATCAGGTCGAGGGCGCCCGCAAATTGCCGCCAATGCAGGCCCCGTCCATCCGGGTGTCCAGCGAGGTGGCGGGCGCCATGGGCCTCCGACAGGCCGAGCGCCCGGGCTTCCTTGAGCAGGATGGCCGCGCCGAGATTTGAACCCTCGGCGACATAGAGCCAGCCGAGGTCGCCCTCCGGATCGATTGTGGCGGGGCTCTCCACCGGCTCCTCCGGGATGATGCCGTTCACGTCCCGAATATCCTGTTCGATCAGGACCAGCCGACGCCTGCCGGCCAGATCCGGGAGCATGCGCCCGAACGCCCCGTCGAGATAAAGGCGATCTACCACCGTGTGGAACCGGTATTGGATTTTGAGAAAGAGTGCATACCGCTCGAGATCGGCGAAAGGCTGGCAGGCCATGATGCGTTTGTCGAGTTGATCGTGCGCCGCCGCCGTGGCGGATCTCAAGCGCTTCACACGGCTGTCCGGCGACGGCGTCTCCGCGCGTGCAATAGCTATCGTTTCCACGTTCGTTCTCCTGTGGGGTGGGGTCAACGTGCGCGTGTCGGGGGTGTCGGCACCCGTTCGGCGAAAGCGCCGCACGCAATTCGGATGTCGCTGCCCATGAAGCCGTCGCGCGGTTCATCGCGCGGGCGAGCCGGGCGCGTTCTTCCGTCTCGCCTGGCCGGGTGGGGAGGCGGACCTGGTGAGGACCGCCGGCGCGGCGCTCCAACGTCGATGGTTCGCACCGATGCGCTGGCGCGCGTTCGAGCCTCGAGGGCCTGCTCGCGGTCGCCATCAGCGGAATGCGAATGGGCTGGCCCGTCATCGATCGGCCGCGCTCAAGGCGACCATCACCGGACCGACGCGTCTGGAGCGATTGGCCCGCGGCCGGTTCAGCGTTGGGCTAGCCCAACGCGTAGCCGACGGAGCGGACGGTCCGCAGAAGCGGATAAGACTGATCCTTGTCGATCTTTTTCCGCAGCTTTGAGATGTGGACATCGATGAGGTTGGTTTGGGGAAAGAATTGCAAGCCCCAGATTTTTTCGATCAGCATGGAACGCGTCACGTTCTGTCCCTTGTTCTGCATCAGCACATGAAGCAACTTGAATTCCTTGTCCGTCAGATCGATGCGGACGCCCCCGCGCCTGATATCGCGGGAGACGGTGTCCATAACCAAATCATCGACGACCAGTCGATTATCATCACGGTCGCCGTAACCCGGACGGCGGGCCAGATTTTCCAATCGGACGAGCAATTCGTGGAAATGGCAGGGCTTGCCGAGATAATTGTCGGCCCCGGCCCGGAGGCCATCCACCCGCGCCTCGGGGCTGTCGAGCGCCGACAGCATCAGGACCGGCGGATGCGGCCGGGCCTTGAGGTCGGCCAATACGTCGAGGGTGCTCGTGCCCGACAGCATGCGGTCCAGCACGACGACGTCGAACGCCTCCTCCTTGAGGCTTCTCAGGGCGCATCCCTTCTCGGCCACGAGACGGCACATGTGCCCGCAGGACCGCAGCTTGGTGCCCAGCCAATGACGCTCCTGCGCGTCATCCTCCACGACGAGAATATGCATTTCCCCGAAACGCCTTGAGCTTCTAAAGGTCTTCCCGTCGATCCCAGCCCCGGATTATCCGGCTTGCCTTCGTCCATCCGCGAATAGACTGCCACCAACCTGTTCGTGTCACGCAATGCCGATGTCATTCTTTGGAGACCGTCCCGGCCCGTAGCTCGCGGCTGATGCGCCGTGCTCCGTCGCGTCTCCGCGCCCCAACGGCGCGAGGGTTGCGTCGCACTGCTCGACCCTGCCGGGCCCTGAAAGGCGCGATCTATCGAGACAATTAGATGTCGCGCCGTGCGTCCGCACGGCGCGGAAATCATGATCCATCGTCACAGATCCGAAGATCGACGCAATATCGCATGTGATTTACAGCAAGACGTCGCGCAACAGTTTTACTGCCCGCCATGGTCAGCACTCTTAGCCACTTGCGCGGTAATTACCCACCCCCTTGCGCGGGTTGGGTTTCGCTGATTCCCTCGTGGGATGGTTCGTACCGATCTTGAGCGGCTGAGCCGCGAGGAGTTGATCGAACTGGTGCTGCGGCTGCAGCGTCCGGATA